>NZ_MUNH01000224.1:0-14039 GCF_002154615.1 Streptomyces recifensis | reverse complement strand
CAGGCGGGCGCGGACGCGGTTGGAGGAGCCGGAGCGGGGCGCGGTCTGACCGGCCGCGGGGCGCACGGGGGCGGGCTTGGGGCGCGCGGTGTCGGCGGTCTTCTCCACCGGCGCCGACTGGGCGTGCTCGACCGAGCCGCGCCGGTCGTTCTTCGCGTCGGACGCGTTCGGCGCGGGCTTCACCGCGGGCGCCGAGGCGGACTCCGGCTTGGCGGCGGTCAGTGGCTGGGCCTCGTCTGGCAAGAGGACTCCTAGTGCGCGATCCGGGTCCCCCGGTCAGGCTCCGGATACCCCATGGTAGCGATCCCGCGCCCCGCCATCGCCTTCAGGCGGTGGGGAGAACGGTCCACCAGTGGAACACGTGGGACGGGTGGTGGATTCCGTGGGCCGGACTCCGCCGGCCGCGGAACGCGGAGCGGCCGCGAGCGCGGGCCGGGGAAGGCCCGGTGCGCTCGCGGCCGCTCAGGGTCCGCTCGGTCCGGTTCAGACCTGGAGCAGCGCCTCCAGAGGCGCGCCGTTCAGGGCGGACTCCAGGCGGGCGCGGCCCTGGAGGAAGCCCAGTTCCATGAGGACGGCGACGCCCGAGACGCGTGCGCCGGCGCGCTCGATCAGCTTGATCGCGGCCTCGGCGGTGCCGCCGGTGGCGAGCACGTCGTCCACGATGAACACGCGGTCGCCGTCGGACAGGTCCTCGGCGTGCACCTCGATCTCGGCGGAGCCGTACTCCAGGTCGTACGCCTGGCGCAGCGTCGCTCCGGGGAGCTTGCCGGCCTTGCGGACGGGGATGAAGCCGAGACCGGCGCGGACGGCGACCGGCGCGCCCAGGATGAAGCCCCGCGCCTCCAGGCCGACGATCTTGGTGGCACCGGTGGCCGTGGCGAGTTCGGCCAGCGTGTCGGTGAGGGCCGTGAACGCGGCGGGGTCGGCCAGGAGCGGGGTGATGTCCTTGAACATCACGCCCGGCTCCGGGTAGTCGGCCACGTCGCGGATACGGCTGAGCAGGAGCTCCTGGATGGAGGTCATCGGCGCTTTCCAGAGGGTCGGCCGCGGCCCCGGTTGCGGGTCACGGACTGGTCGCGCGGGCCCACCACAGCTGGCGCCGCGCCGTCGGACGGTTCTCCGGTGGCGGACCGGGACTCCCCCTGGGCCTCTCCGGCGGCGGCCTGGGCGCGCTTGGCCATGACCCGCTTCCTGAGGGCCTTCATCGCCGGCTCGCGCTCCTTGAGGTCGGCGACGAGCGGCGTGGCGATGAAGATCGAGGAGTACGCGCCGGCCGCGAGGCCGACGAACAGCGACAGGGAGATGTCGTTGAGGGTGCCCGCTCCGAGGAAACCGCCGCCGATGAACAGCAGGCCCGCCACCGGGAGGAGGGCGACCACCGTGGTGTTGATGGAGCGCACCAGGGTGCTGTTGATCGAGTGGTTGGCGATGTCGCTGTAGGTGAAGCGGGTCTGCTTGGTGATGCCCTTGGTCTGCTCCTTGAGGCTGTCGAAGACGACGACCGTGTCGTAGAGCGAGTAACCGAGGATGGTCAGCAGACCGATCACCGTGCCGGGCGTGACCTCGAAGCCGACGAGGGCGTAGATGCCGACGGTGATGGTGATGTCGTGGATCAGCGCGACGAGGGCCGCGATGGCCATGCGCCACTCGAAGGCGATCGCCAGGTAGATCACCACGAGCACCATGAAGATCGCCAGGCCCTGCCACGCCTTGTTGGCGATCTGCTCGCCCCAGCTCGGGCCGACCAGGTCGGCGTTGAGCCGCTCGGGGTCGAGCTTCAGGTCCTTGGCCAGGGTCTGCTTGACCTGGTCGGACTTGGCGGTGTCGAGGCCGGCGATCTGGACGCGCAGGCTGCCGTTGCCGAGCTTCTGCACGACGGCCTCGTGGCCGGAGGCGTCGTGGGCGTACTCCTCGACCTGGGCGACCGAGGCGCTCATCTTGGTCGGGGTGGTGAAGACGGCGCCGCCCTGGAAGTCGATGCCCATGTTCAGGCCGCGCACCGCCAGGCCGAGGATGGCCGTGATGGTGATCAGGATGGAGACGCCGTACCAGATCTTGCGCTTGCCGATGAAGTCGTAGCTGACTTCGCCGCGGTGCAGCCGCGCGCCGAGGTTACCGAGTTTCGACATCGCTCACGCCCCCTTGGGGTCGACGGGGCCCGTGGTGGGACCGGAGGGACGGCGGGTGCGGCGCAGCGGGGGCTTGGCGCCCAGGCTCCGCGGGTCGAGGCCGGACCACTTGTGGCCGTCGGCGAAGAACCGGCGGCGGGCCAGGAGCGTCATGAGCGGCTTGGTGAAGAAGAAGACCACCACGACGTCGAGGACGGTGGTCAGGCCGAGCGTGAACGCGAAGCCCTGGACCTTGCCGACGGTGACGATGAACAGCACGGCGGCGGCGAGGAACGACACGAAGTCGGAGACCAGGATGGTGCGCCGGGCGCGCGGCCAGGCCCGCTCCACGGCGGGGCGCAGACTGCGGCCCTCGCGGATCTCGTCCCGGATGCGTTCGAAGTACACGATGAACGAGTCCGCGGTGATACCGATGGCGACGATGGCACCGCAGACGGCGGGCAGGTTCAGCGCGAAGCCGATGGCCGGGCCGAGCAGCGACATGATCACGTAGGTGAGGATCGCGGAGACCAGCAGGGAGGCCATGGCCACCAGCGACAGGCCGCGGTAGTAGGCCACCAGGTAGATCACGACCAGCACGAGGCCGATGGCGCCCGCGAGGAGGCCCGCCTTGAGCTGCTCGCCGCCGAGGGCCGCGGTGACCGTGGTGACGGTCTCCTCCTGGAAGGACAGCGGGAGCGCGCCGTAGGACAGCATGTTGGCGAGGCTCTGGGCCTCCTCCTGCGTGAACCGGCCGGAGATCTCGGCCTGGCCGCCGGTGATGGCCTGCTGCACGTACGGGCTGGAGACCACGTCGCCGTCGAGGACGATGCCGAACTCGTTCTGCGGCTGCTGGTTCTTGGCCAGCTGGCCGGTGATGTCGGCGAACTTCTTGGCGCCGGAGGAGGTGAAGTTCATCTGCACCTGCCAGCCGGAGGCGCCCTGGGTGTCGAAGACCGCCTTGGCGTTCTTCACCTCGGTGCCGTCCACGGCGGCGGGGCCGAGCACGTACTTGTACCAGACCTTGTTGATCTCGCCGCAGGCCACGGTGGGCTCACCGGGCTTGCCGGCCTTGCCGACCTTGGCACGCTCGGCGGGCTTGGTGCAGTCCAGGGCCGCGTACTGGGCCTGGAGCTTCGCGGCCTCCGCGTTGGCGCTCGGCGTGGGCGAGGGGCTCGCCGGGGCGCCGGAGGACTTGGCGCTCGCGGAGCCGGTGGGCGACGGGGTGGCGTCGGCCTTCAGCGCGTCGCTGACTGCGCGGCCCTGCGAGGTGGCCGTGGCGTTCGGCGAGGGGGCGCCGGAGGGCGAGGTCGCCTTCTGGTCGCCGGAGGGGCTGGCGCCCGGGCTCGGGGAGCCGCTGGCGCCGGAGGAGGAGCTCGGCGACGGCTTCGGGGCCGCGCCGCCGCTGGGCTCGCTGGCCAGGACCGGGCGGAAGTACAGCTTGGCGGTGGTGCCGACCTGCTGCTGGGCCTCCTTGGAGTTGGTGCCCTTGGGGATGTTGACGATGATGTGATCGTCGCCCTGGGTCTGCACCTCGGCCTCGGAGACACCAAGGCCGTTGACACGGCGGTTCATGATGTCGACCGCGGTGTCCATGTTGGCCTTGTTGATCGCCGACCCCTGGTCGGCCTTCGCCTTGAGCGTGATGCTCGTACCGCCGGCAAGGTCGATGCCGAGACGCGGGGTGGTGTGACCGGCGAGGAACATGCCCCCGGTCATCGCCACGATGGCGATCAGGATGAGGACCAGCGAGCGCCCTGGCTTGCTCTGGGCACTCGCGCCCCGGCCCTTCTTAGGTGCTGCCACCTTCTCGTACTCCCTCTCGGGCCGCCCGGTACGCCGTGGGCGCCGGTGGCCATGACATGGTGTCGGGATTCCGTGCGGGAAACAGAGGCGTCCGGGGCGTGCCCCGCGCCCGGTGAGAGGCGCCGGGACGCCCCGGGGACGTGACTACTTCGCGTCGGTGTCGCCGTCGGTCTTCTTCGGCGCCTCGGCCGGCTCGGCCGTCTCCGCCTTGTTCACGACGGTGTCGTCCTTGACGGCGGGCTCGACGGTCTCGGCCTTGTCGGCGAGCGTCTTGTCCCCGGCCACGGCGGTCTCCTCGGCGGCGTCCTTCTTGCCGAAGTCGACGGCCTCGTGCTCGGCGTCGGCGGCGGGGAGGGCAGAGGCGTCGTCCGGGACGATCTCGGAGTCCGACTTAAGGTCGTGCTCGATGCCGTGGATGATGCGGTTGTACTCGTCGTCGGAGAGGACGGCGCCGATCGCGTTCTTGGCGAAGATCAGCTCGACGCCCGGCCCGGCGTCGAGGAGGACGGTGTCCTCCGTGACCTCCTTGACCGTCGCGTACATCCCCCCGATCGTGCGGACGCCCGAACCGGGCTGCATCTCGTTCCGCATGTTGGCGGCCTGCTGCTGCTTCTTCTTGGCCGAGCGCGTCATCAGGAACATGACCGCGATGAGCACGATGAAGGGGAGAAGGGTATAGACATTCACGGGACGGAATTTCCTTCGCGCGACCGCGCGGGGAGCGGCCTGTTGGAGGGGGCTGGTCGGCGTCGCCCGCAAGGGCGGCATCGGCGGAGTCTAAGCGAGTCCGCGCGCATGGAACAACGCTCAGCATGGCACCTGGGTTCCTCCTGGGGCCACTGCGCCGCTCTCACGCCCCGAACAAGTCCTGTTGTCCGTTTCCCGTGGCCGGCCGCTGCGGCGGGGTGAGCCCCAGGTGGGCCCAGGCGGCCGGGGTGGCCACGCGCCCGCGCGGGGTGCGGGCGAGCAGGCCCTCGCGCACCAGGAACGGTTCGGCGACCTCCTCCACCGTCTCCCGCTCCTCCCCCACCGCGACGGCCAGTGTGGAGAGGCCGACCGGGCCGCCGCCGAACAGCTTCAGCAGCGCCTCCAGCACGCCCCGGTCGAGCCGGTCGAGGCCGCGCTCGTCCACCTCGTAGACGGCGAGGGCGGCGGCCGCGATGTCCTCGGTGATCAGGCCGTCCGCCTTGACCTGGGCGTAGTCCCGCACCCGGCGGAGCAGCCGGTTGGCGATGCGGGGCGTGCCGCGCGAGCGGCCGGCGATCTCGGCGGCGCCGGACGGGTCGATCTCGACGTCCAGCAGGGCGGCAGAGCGGTGCACGACCCGCTGGAGTTCGCGCGGCTCGTAGAACTCCATGTGCGCGGTGAAGCCGAAGCGGTCGCGCAGCGGGGGCGGCAGCAGACCCGCGCGCGTGGTGGCGCCGACCAGGGTGAACGGGGGCAGCTCCAGCGGGATGGCGGTGGCGCCGGGGCCCTTGCCGACGATGACGTCGACCCGGAAGTCCTCCATCGCCATGTACAGCATCTCCTCGGCGGGCCGGGACATGCGGTGGATCTCGTCCAGGAAGAGGACCTCGCCCTCCTGGAGGGAGGAGAGGATCGCGGCGAGGTCGCCGGCGTGCTGGATGGCGGGGCCGGAGGTGATGCGGATGGGGGCGCCCATCTCGGCCGCGATGATCATCGACAGGGTGGTCTTGCCGAGGCCGGGCGCGCCGGAGAGCAGCACGTGGTCGGCGGTGGCACCGCGCGCGCGGGCGGCGCGCAGCACGAGGTCGAGCTGTTCGCGCACCTTCTCCTGGCCGATGAACTCGCCGAGGTCCTTGGGGCGCAGGGCGGCCTCGACGGCCTGGTCCTCCCGGTCGGCGGCGGTGTCCACCAGCCGTTCCGCGGCGGCGCCGTCCGTCGTGTCGTCCCAGTTCACTTCAGGTGCTCCTAGCGGGATGCGCGCGGGTCAGCGGGCGCGGTTCAGGGTCTGGAGGGCGGCCTTGAGGAGCTGGCCGACCTGAGGGGCGCCGCCCGCCGCCTCGGCCTGGGGGGTGACGGCGGTGACGGCCTCGTCGGCCTCGCGGGTGGCGTAGCCCAGGCCGATGAGGGCCGCGTGCAACTGGTCGCGCCAGCCCTGGCCGGCCGGGGCGCCGACGGCGGGGGCGCCGACGGGGGCCCCGAGGCGGTCCTTCAGCTCCAGCAGCAGTTTCTGCGCGCCCTTCTTGCCGATGCCGGGCACGGCGGTGAGGGCCTTCTCGTCGGCGGTGGCGACGGCGCGGCGCAGCGCGTCCGGGCGGTGGGTGGCGAGCATGGCCTGGGCGAGGCGGGGGCCCACGCCGCTGGCGGTCTGGAGCAGCTCGAAGACCTGGCGCTCGTCGTCGTCGGCGAAGCCGTACAGGGTGAGCGAGTCCTCCCGGACGACGAGCGAGGTGTGCAGCCGGGCGTCCTGGCCGACGCGGAGCTTCGCCAGGGTGTCGGGCGTGCACTGGACGGCCATGCCGACCCCGCCGACCTCGACGACCGCCGAGTCGGGGGCGAGGGCGGCCACGGTGCCGCTGACGAAGGCGATCATGCCGTTGGGCCTTTCGTTGCGTGGGCGGTGCGCGGTGCCGTTCTCTGGACCGTCTTCTGGGCGGTGTGCCGGTCGACCGCTTGCTGGAGCCGGTTCTGGGCGGGGGCGCGCCAGATGTGGCAGATGGCGAGCGCGAGGGCGTCGGCGGCGTCGGCGGGCTTGGGGGGCGCGCTGAGCCGGAGCAGCCGGGTGACCATGGCGCCGACCTGCGCCTTGTCGGCGCGGCCGGTGCCGGTGACGGCGGCCTTGACCTCGCTGGGGGTGTGCAGGGCGACCGGGATGCCGCGCCGGGCGGCGCACAGCATGGCGACGGCGCTGGCCTGGGCGGTGCCCATGACGGTGCTGACGTTGTGCTGGCTGAAGACCCGCTCCACGGCGACGAACTCCGGCTGGTGCTCGTCCAGCCACTGTTCGAGGCCCTGCTCGACGGCGAGCAGCCGGTGGCTCAGCTCGGCGTCGGGGGGCGTACGGACGACACCGACACCGACCATGGTGAGCGGTCGTCCCGCCACCCCGTCGACCACGCCCACCCCGCACCGCGTCAGTCCGGGGTCCACCCCGAGCACTCGCACCTGTCGCCCCCTGGGCTCGATCATTTGTTTGTGCAGGCTATCGGGTGCCACCGACAACGCCCCGCAACCCGGCCCCGGCAACGCGACGGGCCGACGGGAAAACCCGTCGGCCCATGCCCGCGGCGAAGCCCGTGGCGGTGTTACGCGTCGACCTTCTCCATGACGTCGTCGCTCACGTCGAAGTTGGCGAAGACGTTCTGGACGTCGTCGCTGTCCTCGAGGGCGTCGATCAGCTTGAAGATCTTCCGGGCGCCGTCCTCGTCCAGCTCGACCTGCATGGTCGGGACGAAGCTGGAGTCGGCGGAGTCGTAGTCGATGCCGGCCTCCTGGAGGGCGGTGCGGACCGCGACCAGGTCGGTGGCCTCGCTGAGCACCTCGAAGGACTCACCGAGGTCGTTGACCTCCTCGGCACCGGCGTCCAGGACGGCGCCGAGCACGTCGTCCTCGGTCAGCTCGCCCTTGGGGACGATGATGACGCCCTTGCGGTTGAACAGGTACGACACCGAGCCGGGGTCGGCCATGTTGCCGCCGTTGCGGGTCATGGCGACGCGGACGTCGGAGGCGGCACGGTTGCGGTTGTCGGTGAGGCACTCGATGAGCACCGCGACACCGTTGGGGCCGTAGCCCTCGTACATGATCGTCTCGTAGTCGGCGCCGCCGGCCTCGAGGCCGCCGCCGCGCTTGACAGCGGAGTCGATGTTCTTGTTGGGGACCGACTGCTTCTTGGCCTTCTGGATGGCGTCGTAGAGCGTCGGGTTGCCCTCGATGTCGACGCCGCCCATGCGGGCCGCGACCTCGATGTTCTTGATGAGCTTCGCGAAGAGCTTGCCGCGCTTGGCGTCGATCACGGCCTTCTTGTGCTTCGTCGTAGCCCATTTAGAGTGGCCGGACATCTGCCTGTCTCCTTCGCGTAACCCGATCCGATACGGACTCCCCCGGCGCTGGGAGAGCCTGAGGGGTACCGCCGCAGATCCTACAAGGACTCCGGTGTCCGGTTCGCGCGGACCATGTCGACGAAGAGCGCGTGCACACGGTGGTCGCCGGTCAGTTCCGGGTGGAACGAGGTGGCGAGCACGTTGCCCTGGCGTACGGCGACGATGTGGCCGTCGTGCTCGGCGAGCACCTCGGCGGCCGCGCCCAGGGACTCCACCCACGGGGCGCGGATGAAGACGCCCTCCACGGGAGCGCCCTCGACGCCCTTGACGTCGACCGCAGCCTCGAAGGACTCGTTCTGGCGGCCGAAGGCGTTGCGGCGGACGATCATGTCGATGCCGCCGATGGTCTCCTGGCCCGAGCGCGGGTCGAGGATCTTGTCGGCGAGCAGGATCAGCCCGGCGCAGGTGCCGTAGACGGGCAGCCCGGCGCGCACGCGGGCGCGCAGGGGTTCCATCAGGCCGAAGAGGACGGCCAGCTTGGAGATGGTGGTGGACTCACCGCCGGGCAGGACGAGGGCGTCCACCTCGGCGAGTTCCTCGGGGCGCCTGACCGGCCTGGCCACGGCGTCCGCCGCGGCCAGGGCGATGAGGTGCTCCCGTACGTCGCCCTGGAGGGCCAGGACGCCGATGACGGGGGTGTTCATGGTGTGCAGGTCCTACCAGCCGCGGTTGGCGTAACGCTCGGTCTCGGGAAGGGTGTCGCAGTTGATGCCGACCATGGCCTCGCCGAGGTTGCGGGAGGCGTCCGCGACGATCTTCGGGTCGTCGTAGAAGGTGGTGGCCTTCACGATGGCGGCGGCGCGCTTGGCCGGGTCGCCGGACTTGAAGATGCCGGAGCCGACGAAGACGCCCTCGGCGCCGAGCTGGCGCATCAGGGCGGCGTCGGCCGGGGTGGCGACGCCACCGGCGGAGAACAGGACGACGGGGAGCTTGCCCAGCTCGGCGACCTCCTTGACCAGCTCGTAGGGGGCGCGCAGCTCCTTGGCGGCGGCGAACAGCTCGTTGTGGTCGCAGCCGCGCAGCTTGGCGATCTCGCCCTTGATCTGGCGCAGGTGGCGTACGGCCTCCACGACGTTGCCGGTGCCGGCCTCGCCCTTGGAGCGGATCATGGCCGCGCCCTCGGCGATGCGGCGCAGGGCCTCGCCCAGGTTGGTGGCACCGCAGACGAAGGGGGTGGTGAACGCCCACTTGTCGGAGTGGTTGACCTCGTCGGCCGGGGTGAGCACCTCGGACTCGTCGATGTAGTCGACGCCGAGGGACTGGAGCACCTGGGCCTCGACGAAGTGGCCGATGCGGGACTTGGCCATGACCGGGATCGAGACGGCGTCGATGATGCCCTCGATCATGTCCGGGTCGGACATGCGCGCCACGCCGCCGTCCTTGCGGATGTCGGCCGGGACCCGCTCCAGGGCCATGACGGCCACGGCGCCCGCGTCCTCGGCGATCTTCGCCTGCTCGGCGTTGACCACGTCCATGATGACGCCGCCCTTGAGCTGCTCGGCCATGCCGCGCTTCACACGGGCGGTGCCGGTCTCGGGACCCTGGTTGTCGATGATGGACACGCGTGACCTCACTGGTGGGTAAGACGGTTTCTGCACCGCCGAGGAAACGCGACCGGGCCGGGCCACATCAAGGGCCAATGGAAAGCCGGTGGATCGTTTTGTCCCGGCGTGCCCCTGGGGGATCCCGCTCAGGCGACCCGTTCGACCAGCGCGGCTGGCGGTTCGTCGTCCATCTCGAAGGCCAGCGGGAACGGCGCGTGCCCGGCGAGCCGGAACCAGCGGACCTTGCGGTGCTCGCGCAGCCGGCGGGCGGCGCCCACGGCGTCGTTGTGGAAGCGGCGGGCCATCGGCACCCGGCGCACCGCCTCGGCCAGCTCGTGCGCCGCGTCCTCGCCACCGGGGGCGGCCCGTACGCCCTCCACCTGGCGGGCGTCCTCGAACACGGCCCGCAGGGCCTGGCTCAGCTCGCTCTCCGCGACCTCCCGCTGCTCCTCCTCGGCCTGCCGGGCGGCGTGCGCGGCCTCGTAGAGCACTATGGAGGCGGCGGGGTCCAGGACGCCGGAGGTGGCGAGTTCCTGCGCCACGGACGCCCGGCGCAGCAACTGCGCGTCCAGGGCGGCGCGGGCGGCGTCCATGCGGACGTGCAGCCGGTCCAGCCGTCCGGCGGTCCAGCTCAGGTAGACGCCGATCGCCAGCAGCGCGACGAGAATCCAGATGAGGGTGGGGATCACGCGCGAAGGTTATCGGTGGAGGACGGGGTGCCGGTCTCCGCGTCCCGCTCGCGGGCCAGGCCGAACCGCGACCACAGGCCGGGCCGCTCGTCGGTGGCGACCGCGGCGGTGCCGGTGGTGACCGTCTCGTAGACCGAGAGGATGTCGGCGCCGACCGTGGACCAGTCGAAGCGGCGCACATGGGCGCTGCCCCGCTCCCGCAGCTCCGCCCGTCGCTCCGGGTCGGCGAGCAGGGCGACGGCCTTCCCGGCGAGCGCGTCGGCGTCCTCGTTGGCGAAGACCTCGCCGGCCTTGCCCTGGTCGAGGACCTGGACGAAGGCGTCCAGGTCGGAGGCGAGCACGGGGGCCCCCGCCGACATGGCCTCGACCAGGATGATGCCGAAGCTCTCGCCGCCGGTGTTGGGCGCGACGTACAGGTCGACGCTGCGCAGGAAGCGGGCCTTGTCCTCGTCACTGACCATGCCGAGGAACTCCACGCGCGAGCGCAGCTCCTCGGGCAGTTCCTCGACGGCCGCCTCCTCGTCCCCCCGGCCCGCTACCAGCAGCCGGGCCTCCGGGTGCGCGGCGACGATCTTGGGCAGGGCCCGCATCAGCACCGGCAGGCCCTTGCGGGGCTCGTCGATGCGCCCTATGAAGCCGATGGTGCCGCCCTGCCACTCCGCCTTGGGCTCGGCGTCGGCGAAGAAGTCCACGTCGACCCCGTTGGGGATCACCACCGCGTCCCCGCCCAGGTGCTCGACCAGGGTGCGCCTGGCGTACTCGCTGACCGCGATCCGGGCGCTGATCTTCTCCAGCGCGGCCTGGAGGATCGCGTAGGCCGCGATCATGGCGCGGGAGCGCGGGTTGGAGGTGTGGAAGGTCGCCACGATGGGTCCCTGCGCCGCCCAGCAGGTGAGCAGGCCGAGCGAGGGCGAGGTCGGCTCGTGGATGTGCACCACGTCGAACGCGCCGTCGTGCAGCCACCGCCGCACCCGGGCCGCCGACAGGAACCCGAAGTTCAGCCGGGCCACCGACCCGTTGTACGGCACCGGCACCGCGCGGCCCGCCGAGACCACGTAGGGCGGCAGGGGGGTGTCGTCGTCGGCCGGGGCGAGCACCGAGACCTCGTGGCCGAGGCGGATGAAGTACTCGGCGAGGTCACGGATGTGGAACTGGACGCCACCGGGCACGTCCCAGGAGTACGGGCAGACGATCCCGATTCTCACGCGGGTCCCTTCGCCGGGTCGAGGTCGGCGAGCCACAGCCGCTGGAGCATGTGCCAGTCCTCCGGGTGCTCGGCGATCCCGGAGGCGAAGGCGTCGGCCAGCGCCTGGGTCATCGCGGCCGTCTTCTCGATCCGCGTACCCGTTCCGGGCACCTCGACCGGCGGGTGCACCCGGCCCTGCATCACCGGCGAGTCGTCGTACCAGAGGGTGACCGGGAGCAGTTGGGCGCCGGTCTGCTGGGCGAGCAGGGCGGGCCCGGCGGGCATCCGGGCGCGCTCGCCGAAGAAGTCGACCTCGACGCCGGCGGCGGACAGGTCCCGGTCCGCGACCAGGCAGACCAGGCCGCCGTCGCGCAGCCGCCGGGCCAGGGTGCCGAACGCGGAGGCCCCGCTGTGCGCCAGCACCTCCATGCCCAGGCCCTCGCGATAGGCGACGAACCGGTCGTACAGCGTCTCCGGCTTCAGGCGCTCGGCGACGGTGGTGAAGGGGATGCCGAGGGTGGTGGTGACCCAGGCGCCGGCCAGGTCCCAGTTGGCCAGGTGCGGCAGCGCCAGTATCACGCCCTTGCCCGCGGCCAGGCCGTCCGTCAGGTAGTGCGCGCCCTTGGGGTCGAAGCCGGTGCGCACCCGCTCCGCGCTCCAGGCGGGCAGCCGGAAGGACTCCATCCAGTACCGCAGATAGGAGCGCATGCCCGCGCGGGACAGCTCCGCGAGCCGCTCCGGGGAGGCGCCGGGCACCACGCGCGCGTAGTTGGCCTCCAGCCGCTGGACACCCTTGCCGCGCCGCTTCCAGGCGGCGTCCGCTACGGTACGGCCCAGCCGGGCGGCGACCGGTTCGGGGAGCTTCTTGACGGTGCTCCAGCCGACCCCGTACAGCCCGTCGGTCAGGCGTTCGGCGGCGGTCACTCGGTCGCCTCGCTCCCGGTGCCGAGCCGGGCCGCCTCTTCCGCCTCGGCGGACTCCCGGCGCACCGTGACGACCCGCTGGACCAGGGTGACGAGGCTGCCCACCGCGACGATCCACAGGGCGACCGGCAGCAGGTACTGGATGCCTGGCACCCCGAACTTGTGCAGGCCCGCGAAACCGGCCGCGACCAGCGAGATCACCAGCCGCTCGGCCCGCTCCACCAGACCGTTCACCGCCACCGGCAGCCCGATCGCCTCGCCGCGCGCCTTGGTGTACGACACCACCTGGCCGCTGGCCAGGCAGAAGATGGAGACCGCGCACAGCACGTTGTCCTGGCCGTTGCCCGCGTACCAGAGGGCGAAGCCGCCGAAGATCGCGCCGTCGGCGACTCGGTCCAGGGTGGAGTCCAGGAAGGCGCCCCAGCGGCTGGAGCGGCCGAGCTGGCGGGCCATGTTCCCGTCGACCAGGTCGGAGAAGACGAAGAGCGTGATCACGATGGTTCCCCAGAAGAACTCTCCCCGGGGGTAGAAGACCAGCGCACCCGCGACCACACCGGCGGTGCCGATGAGCGTCACCGTGTCGGGGCTCACCCCCCGCCGGATGAGAAACGCGGCGAACGGCGTGAGGACACGCGTGAAGAATGCACGCGCGTACTTGTTCAGCATGGCCTTCCCGACGGTCGGTGTCGCCGTGGCCCGTGGTGGCCGCCGGCTGGCCCATCGTAGCCACGCGCGCCCGCGCACGGGGGCCCGCCTCCTCCGCCACGGCACGATCCGTGACCATCCACACGGTGCCGCGGGGCCTTCGAGGTCCGTCGTATGGACGTGGCATGACGGGAGTGGAAAGCTCGAAGGACCGCGGGCGCCGCCGGAGCCGCCGCACCCACGCGGGACCCCGCCGCGTTCGCGTCCCCGATGACCTCACCGTGCACGGGAGGCAGAACCATGGGCGACAAGACGCACACACACCCCGGAGCCGCCGGCAGAGCAGTGACGGCCGACCACCCCGCGTCCGTACGGAACGTGGTGCTGGTCGGCCCCTCCGGATCGGGCAAGACCACCCTGGTGGAGGCCCTCGCACTCACCGCGGGGGCGGTGAACCGGGCGGGCCGCGTCGAGGACGGCGGCACCGTCTCCGACCACGACGACATCGAGCACCGCCAGCACCGCTCCGTACAGCTCTCGCTGGTGCCCGTCGAATGGGACGGCATCAAGATCAACCTCCTCGACACCCCCGGATACGCCGACTTCGTCGGGGAGCTGAGGGCCGGTCTGCGCGCGGCGGACGCGGCCCTCTTCGTCGTCTCCGCCGCCGACGGCGTGGACGGCGCGACCCGGATGGTGTGGGAGGAGTGCCAGGCCGTCGGCATGCCCCGCGCCATCGTCGTCACGCACCTGGAGTCCGCCCGCGCCGACTTCGAGGAGATGACCCGGGTGTGCGCCGAGGCGTTCGGCGCCGACGACCCCGACGCCGTCCTCCCCCTCTACCTCCCGCTGCGCGGCGCCGCCGGTCCCGACGGCCACGCCCCGGTGACCGGCCTGGTCGGCCTGCTCTCGCGGAAGCTCTTCGACTACTCCCCCGGCGAACGCAAGGAGTCCGAACCCGGCGGGGACCAGCTGCCCGCCCTGGAGGGGGCGCGCGACCGGCTCATCGAGGGGATCATCGCCGAGAGCGAGGACGAGACCCTCATGGACCGCTACCTGGGCGGCGAGCAGGTC
>NZ_MUNH01000223.1:0-1504 GCF_002154615.1 Streptomyces recifensis | reverse complement strand
GTGGGGGTCACGATGATTGCCTTCCGTGAGGCGGTCACTCAAGTAACTATGCTCGCAACCGAGTTCAGGCTGCAACCGACTCCCTGATAATTACAGAGAGCCGCTATCCGTCTGGTTGATTCACCAACTCCCTGTCACACTCTTACGAGTGACAGCCCATCAGGAGGTAGGGCGTGAGTGAAGGCCGTTCNNCTCGCTGGAGGAGGCGGCGCGGGCGCTCAGGGTCACGGCGCTGACCATCCGCCGGCTGGAGAAGGCCGAGGTGGCGCTCAAGCCCCTCTATGTCGAGAAGCTGCTGGAGACGTACGGAGCCGGCCGGCAGGAGCGGGACGAGTTCGTCGCCTTCGCCGAGCGGGCCAACGAGCCCGGGTGGTGGCACGCCTACCGCGACGTGGTGCCGGGCTGGTTCAGCGCGTACGTGAGCCTGGAGACGGGCGCGAAGACCCTGCGCACCTACGAGCCGCACTATGTGACGGGTCTGCTCCAGACCCACGCGTACGCGCGCGCCGTACTCGCCGGCGGCTTCCCGAACGAGGGCGACGAGGACCTGGCACGCCGGGTGGACCTGCGGCTGCGCCGCAGCGCCCTGCTGGAGCGCGCGGACTCGCCGACGCTGTGGGTCGTGATGGAGGAGGCCGTGCTGCACCGGGTGGTGGGCGGGCCGGAGGTGATGCGGGAGCAGATCGACCGGCTGCTGGAGTTCTCCGAACTGCCGCATGTCAGCGTCGATGTGGTGCCGTTCACCGCCGGCGCCCATGTGGGGGCGTGCGCGCCGTTCACGTACTTCCGGTTCGAGGAGCCGGAGCTGCCGGACATCGTCTACAGCGAGATCCTCTCCGGCGCGATGTACCTGGACCAGCGCTCCGACGTCGTCGCCCATCTGGAGGCGCACAACCGCATGTCCCTGCTGTCCTCCGACGCGCAGAGCAGGGCACTCCTGAACCGCATGCGCAAGGAGTACTCATGACCACCATCGACGGCCGGGGCCACGCCTACAACGGGATGCCCGCCTCCGACCTGGGCGAGCAGGGCTGGGAGTCGCCGTGGAGCGGCCCCAACGGCGGCCAGTGCGTGCAGACCAAGCGACTCGCCGACGGCCGGGTGGCGCTGCGCCAGTCGACCGACCCCGCCGGACCGGCGCTGATCTACACCCCGGAGGAGATCACCGCGTTCGTCGCGGGGGTCAAGCGGGGCCTCGCCGACCATCTGACCAACGGCTGACTTCTCCCCCCACGCAGACACCGAAAAGGGACAGGATGACCAACTCACACGCGGCGCGGGACATCGACACGAGCAGGCCCCACTCCGCCCGGATGTACGACTACTACCTGGGCGGCAAGGACCACTTCGAGATAGACCGGGAGGCGGGGGAGGCCGCGGCGACCGCCTACCCGGGCATCTTCGAGTGCGCCCGCCAGAACCGGGGCTTCATGCACCGCGCCACCCGGGTCCTGGCCCGGGAGCACGGCATCCGGCAGTGGCTGGACATCGGCACCGGCATCCC
>NZ_MUNH01000222.1:0-12654 GCF_002154615.1 Streptomyces recifensis | reverse complement strand
TCGAGCGCCCGGAGCAGCCGGGGGTGCACCCCGCTGCCGGCGGCGGCGAGCTGGTTGAGACGTACGGCCATGACCGCGCGCACCGCGTCGTCGGGCAGCGGCGCGCCGGTACCGCCGGCAGCGGGGTGCACCCCCGGCTGCTCCGGGCGCTCGAACAGGCCCTGCGCGTAGGCGCGTTGCCCCTCGTGCACACCCGTGGCGCGATCGGCACCGGCGACCTCACCGCGCTGGCCGAGATCGCGCTGACCCTCGCCGGTGAGCTGCCCTGGGAGTCCGGCGGGATCGACCCCGTCGCGATCAGCCCCGGCGACGCGCTCGCCTTCATCTCCAGCAACGCCGCTACCCTCGCCGAGGCCGTACTCGCCTGGCACGACCTGTCCCGGCTGCTCGCCGCGAGCCATGTGGTGACCGCGCTGACCTTCTGCGCGCTGGGCGGCTCGGCGGAGGCGTACGACGAGCGCGTGCACGCCTCGCGGCCGCATCCCGGCGCCGTACGGTGTGCCGCCGAGCTGCGCCGGCTGCTCACCTCGGGCGACGACCTGCCACCCGGCCGGCGCCTCCAGGACCCGTTCGGCCTGCGGGCCTTCCCCCAGGTGCAGGGTCCCGCGCTGGAAGCCGCCGCGCGTGTGGAACAGGTGCTGGAGGTGGACATCAACGCGGCGGCGGAGAACCCGCTCATCGACACCGAGACTCAACAGGCCTTTCATCACGGCCAGTTCTCCACCGCTCCGGTCGCGCTCGCCTTCGACTACCTGCGCGCCGCGCTCCATCACACGGCGGAGCTGTCCGCCGCCCGCCTCAGCGATCTCGTCGAACCCGATCTCAGCGGCCTGCCGCCCTTCCTCGCCAAGGGCCCTGCCGGCAGCTCCGGCGTCATGATCCTCGAGTACGTCGCCCACGACGCCCTCGGCACCCTCCGGCACGCCGCCTCCCCGGTCACCCTCGGCACCGCCGTCATCTCCCGCGGGCTGGAGGACCACGCCAGCTTCTCCACCCACGCGGTCCGCAGCACGGTCGCGGCCACGGCGGCCTACCGCACGGTCCTGGCCTGCGAACTCCTCGGCGCGGTACGCGCGTTGCGCATGTCCGGCACGGAACTCCCCGACACCCCCCTCCGTCACGCCTTCGCCCTTGCCTCGGCGGGCCTGCCGCATGTGGCCGAGGACCACCCGTTGAGCACGGAGATCCAGCAGGCGGAACGGCTGCTGGACCGGCTGGCGGTTCTGTGACTGCCGTTCTGCTCAACCCGGCCCGTCGAGCACAGGCATGCGATCCGCGATGAGTTTCACTGGTCCCGCCAGTCTCACCACCGTTGTCGACCGTCGAGGAGGAGCTCGTGGGGCAGCTGTTGCGGGTGCAGAACTTCAATGTTTCCAGTGATGGGTTCGGAGCCGGAGAGGACCAGACGCTGGAGAGGCCGTTCGGGCATGTCGATCCCGGGAGGCTGTTCGCATGGGCCGGGGCCACGGCGAGTTGGCCGATGCGGACCGAGCCGGGTGGGAGCCGGGGGCTGGACGACTACCTCACGCGGGACTACGCGCGGAACATCGGCGCGGAGATCATGGGCCGGAACAAGTTCGGGCCGCAGCGGGGACCTTGGAAGGATCTGGAGTGGGAGGGCTGGTGGGGTGACGAACCGCCCTTCCACACACCGGTGTTCGTGCTGACGCACCACAAGCGGCCCTCGATCACCCTGTCCGACACCACGTTCCACTTCGTCGAGGAGGAACCGGCGGAGGTGCTCGCGCAGGCCAAGGGGGCGGCGCACGGGAAGGACGTACGACTCGGGGGAGGGGCCACCACCATCCGGGAGTTCCTCGACGCGGACCTGGTCGACACCCTCCATGTGGTCGTCTCGCCGGTGAAGTTCGGGTCGGGCGTACGGCTCTGGGACTCCCCGGACGACCTGCTGGACCGGTTCCACCGGGACGTGGTCCCCAGCCCGAGCGGGGTGACGCACCACCTGTTCTGGCGCAAGTGAGGCGCGCTCGGGGCAGCTTCCGTACGGGGCTGCCCCGAGCGGGGTGCCGTCCTTGCTCCTGGTCCACCCCGCTCGCGTCACCTGGCGTGCCCCGGCGGAAGCGGGCGCCGGCGTCAGGCCGTTACGACTTCCCCTTCTTCTTCAGCGCCGAAGGCTTGTGCACCGCGGTCCGCCCGGACTTGTCGCTGCGTACCTCGTACTGGGGGTCGTCGGGGGAGGCGTCGACCGTGCGGCCGCCGGCCTCGGTACGGTCGGTGATCTTCCTTTCGACCTTGCCGGTGGTCTCGGTGCCGTGGGTGCTCCAGGCCACCTTGTCGCCCTTGGCGGGGCGGTCCTTGTCGGAGGCGTTCATGGGGGCTCCTGGGTGAGGGGGCGTCCTTCCAGCCTGGCGGGGCGCCGGCCCGTTCGCACCTGGGCGCGGGGTTGCGGGCGCGTCGCGGGGTACACGGTGGGGCGTAGGACCGTGGCCGATCAAGGAGGAAGTGGCGATGGACAGCGTGCGCGAGATCATGACGGGAAATCCCACGACGGTGGACGGCCGGGAGTCCGTCACGTCCGTGGCGCGGACGATGCGTGACGACGGGGTCGACGTCGTGCTCGTGGTGGAGGGCGGCGCGCTGCGGGGACTCGTCAGCGATCACGATCTCGTCGTGCACGCGCTGGCTGAGGCGGCCGACGCGGAGAAGCTGACCGTGGCCGAGGTGGTGCGCGGGGGACTCGTCACCGTCGACATCGACGACGGTCTCGACAACGTCGCCCGGCTGATGGAGGAGAACGCGGTCCGGCAGGTCGCCGTCATCGAGAGCGGTTCCCCGGTCGGTGTCGTCCACGCGAGCGACCCCCGTCTCCAGGGCCGCTCGGGCCGTATCGACTCTCCCACCCCTGAACACGCCCGCAAGTCACGCGGCGACAGCTAGCCGATTCCTGGCGGCGAGCGGCAGGGCAGGCGCCCCGGCCGCGTCCCCGCTCGCCGCGCGTCCCTCCGCCCGCCCCCGTACATTGGGCCGGACACCGCTGGGAGGACTGTCATGCGGCACACCGTCACGGTCGCGGGCCCCGCTGCGCCCGATGTGGTCTGGGAGCGGTACGCGCGGTACGAGGAGTGGGCGCGGTGGGCGCCGCACCTGCGCGCGGTCCGGACGGAGGGGGACGTCATCCGCCCGGGTGCCCGGGGTGAGGTCGAGGTCGCGGGATTCCTGCGCGGGCGGTTCGAGGTCACCGAGGTCGACGAGCCGAAGGGCGCCTGGGCCTGGAAGGTCAACTTCCTGGGCATTCCCGTACTGGTGGGACACACGATGGAGCCCCGGGGCACGGGCACCCGGGTCGCCGTCCACCTGATGGCACCCGCACCGGTTCCGCTGGTCTACGCGCCCATGGTCGACTGGGCCCTGCACCGGCTGACCCGCGTCTGACTCACCGCCCGCGCCGCACCTGGGCCGCCCGCCTGGCCTCCGCCAGCTTGCGCGCCTCGCTCGTCTTGCGGGACGGCCGCCCCCCGGACGTGTCCTTGCTGGAGCCCATGCCGCGGAACGGCGCGTTGGTGTTCTTGGGGCGGGAGGACGGGCCGCCGTCGAGCGGGGTGCCGGAGGGCCTGCGGGCCCCGGTGATGCGGGTGAGCGCGGCCTCGCCGGAGCGCACCTTGGTGACCGTCGGCTCGATACCGGCCTCCGACGTCACCTTGCTCAGTTCGCGCCGCTGGCCCGACAGCACCAGGGTGACCACGCTGCCCGAGCCGCCGCCGCGCGCGGTGCGGCCGGCGCGGTGCAGGTAGTCCTTGGCGTCGGCCGGCGGGTCGACGTTGACCACGAGGTCGAGGTCGTCGATGTGGAGGCCGCGCGCCGCGACGTTGGTCGCCACCAGCGCGGTGATCTGCCCGTCCTTGAACTGCGCGAGGGTACGGGTGCGCTGCGGCTGGGACTTGCCGCTGTGCAGGGCCGCCGCGTGCACCCCGCTGGCCCGCAGGTGCCGGGTGAGCTGGTCGACGCCGTGCTTGGTGTCCAGGAACAGCAGCACCCGGCCGTCGCGCGCGGCGATCTCCGTGGTCACGGCGTACCGGTCAGGCCCGTGCACGACCAGGACGTGGTGGTCCATCGTCGTGACCGCGCCCGCCGAGGGGTCGACCGAGTGCGAGGCCGGGTCCTGGAGGTGGTCGCGGACCAGGCCGTCGACATCGCCGTCCAGGGTCGCGGAGAACAGCATGCGCTGACCGTCGGGCCGTACCTGCTCCAGCGCCTCGGTGACCTGAGGCAGGAAGCCCATGTCGCACATCTGGTCGGCCTCGTCGAGGACCGTGATCCGGACCCGTCCCAGACGGCACGCCTTGCGCTCGATGAGGTCGTGCAGCCGGCCGGGGGTGGCGACGACGACCTCGGCGCCGTCGCGCAGCGCGGCGATCTGGCGGCCGATGGACATGCCGCCGACCACCGCGGCCATCCGCAGCCCCAGCGCGTCGGCGTACGGGGTGAGCGCTTCGCACACCTGCTGGGCCAGCTCACGGGTGGGTACCAGGATCAGGGCCAGCGGCTGCTTGGATTCGGCCCGGCGGCCCGCCGTACGCGCGAGCAGCGGGAGGCCGAAGGCGAGGGTCTTGCCGGAGCCGGTGCGGGCGCGTCCCAGGACGTCGCGGCCGGCGAGGGCGTCGGGGATCGTGGCCGCCTGGATCGGGAAGGGCTCGCGCACGTCCAGTTCGGCGAGCTTGCGCTGCACCGCGGGCGGCAGGTCCAGGTCGACGAAGGAGGTGACCGACGGCTGCGACTCGGCGGGATCCGGGTGGTTCATGACAAGCCTTCCGCAAGAGGGGGCGTACCGAGGAAGGCCCGGTAGGACGAGGTACGGCGACCGGCGGGCGGGGTCACCGACCGTCACTACCGTGCAAAAGTTTCACGCTAACACACGGCGCGAACCAGGGTCGGGTCGGTCTGATACCCCGATCCGCTCGGGCAGGAGCGGATCAGGGGCGCACGGCATAGTGGTATGAGCTGATGCAAAAGACGCGTTCCGTGTACTCGTACCGGGGCGGTCGACGGGAAGGCGACAGGTATGGCTGCCAAGGACTCGTGGGAGCACGGGCCCGGACAGGCCGAGGACCGGGCGGTCAGGGTGTCCGGCGGCCTGCTCGACCTGCTGCACGCCTCCGCCTTGGTCACGGACGCCGGGGGCCGCATCGTCCTGTGGAGCCCCGAGGCCGAGCAGCTGTTCGGGTACGACGCGACCGAGGCGCTCGGCAGGTCGATGGCCGAGCTGGTGGCGTTTCCCGAGGACGCGCAGCGCATCCGCGAGCTGTTCCGGCAGGCCCAGGTCGGCACCAGCTTCGCGGGGGTGTTCCTCGCCCGGTGCAAGGACGGTTCGACCCGTTCGGTGGAATACCGCAAGGGCCGTCTGCACGACCCCGCGGGGAACGTGCTCGGGCTGACGCTCGCCGCCGACGTGGACACCGTGCGCCGGATGGAGAGCGACCTCGCCCTGTCCGAGCTGCTGATCAACCAGTCGCCGGTCGGCCTCGCCGTCTTCGACACCGAGCTGCGCTGGATTCGTATCAACGACGCCTTGAGCACCGCCAACGGGGTGACCGAGGAGGACGTGGTCGGGCGGCGGCTGGAGGAGACGCTGCCGGGCGTGGACACGCAGGCCATCGAGGCCGCGATGCGGCGCGTGCTGCGCACCGGCGAACCGATACTCGACCACCGCACCATCGGCCGCGTCCCGGCCGACCCGGACCACGACCACGCCTGGTCGGAGTCGTACTACCGGATCGAGGACCGGCGCGGGAAGGTGCTGGGCGTCGCGGTGTCCGTCGTGGACGTCACCGCCCGCCACCTCGCCGCGGCCGAGATCGCGGCCGCGCACCGGCACCTGGCGACCCTCTCCGAGGCCAGCGCCGACATCGGCAGCACGCTGGACCTGCGGCAGACGGCGGGCGAGCTGGCGGCGGCCGTCGTGCCCCGGTTCGCGGACCTGGCCACGGTCGACCTGCTGGAGTCCGTCGCCACCGGGCGGCGCACCGCGCCGGGCGACCAGGCCCGGTTCGTCGCCGTCGCCGTCGCCCCCGCCGACCCGGACGACGACATGGGCGGCGCCGCGCTGTGGGAGGACCTCGACACCGAGGAACCGGCCCCGCTGATGCGGCGCAGCGTCCGGGAGGGCACCCCGGCGATGATCCCCCGCGTGGACTCGGCCGCGCTGCGCCGCATCTCGGGCGACGAACAGGCCGTCGCGGCGCTCCGCAAGGCCGGCGTGCGCAGCTACCTGGTGGCGCCCCTGGTCGCGCGGGGCACCGTGCTCGGCGTGCTCAGCCTGTACCGCACGGGCACCGCCCGCCCCTTCGACAGCCGTGACCTGCAGATGGTGTGCGAGATCGTCGGGCGGGCAGCCATCAGTGTCGACAACGCCCTGCTGTACGGCCGCGAGCGGGACACCGCGCTCACCCTCCAGCGCAGCCTGCTCCCGCAGACCCCGCCCGACCAGCCGGAGGGGCTGGAGATCGCGGTCGGCTACCGCCCCGCGGGCAGCGGCACCGAGGTCGGCGGCGACTGGTACGACGTGCTGCCGCTCAGCGACGGCAAGGTGGGCCTGGTGGTCGGCGACGTGATGGGCAGCGGTGTCCGGGCCGCCGCCATCATGGGCCAACTGCGCACGACCACCCGGGCGTTGGCCCGCCTCGACCTGCCCCCCGCCGAACTGCTCGGCCACCTGGACGAGACTGCCGCCACCCTCAGCGAGTCCTTCGCCACGTGCGTCTACGCGGTCTGCGACCCCAGGCGCGGCACCTGCACCTTCTCCAGCGCGGGCCACCTCCCGCCGGTTCTCGTCCACCCGGACCACGAGGCCACGCTCCTCGCCGTCCCCACCGCGGCCCCCCTGGGTGTCGGTGGAGTGCCCTTCGGCACGCTGGAGGTCAAACTCCCCGAGGGCTCGCTGCTCGCCCTCTACACCGACGGCCTGGTGGAGACCCGGTACGACGCCATCGACGTCGGGCTCCACGCCCTCCGCCGCACGCTGGAGAACGCGACGGGCTCCCTCCAGCAGACCTGCGACAGCCTCCTCGACACGGTCGACCGCACGTCGGCGGACGACGTCGCCCTGCTGCTGGCGCGGTTCGGCGAGGCGTAGTTCCGCACCCGGAAGCCGGGCACGCCAACCGATGGCGGGCCCGGCCTGGTTGGTCAGGAGCGCGCGGTGTCCGCGGCCTTCAGACCGAAGATGTCGACGGCGTGGTAGTAGGTCCAGGCCGTGGAGTCGCAGGACGTCTTGGTGGCACCGGAGTAGTTGTTGCAGACCCGCTTGAGGTCCTCGTAGAAGGCGGAGTCGATACGGGACTTGTTCGCGGAGAAGGTGCCGGCGGCCTTGTAGTTGCGGTAGCCGAAGTCGTGGCGGGCGCACGCGGTCTGGAAGGGGAAACCGAACGGGTTGTCGGGGGAGGAGCTGCAGTAGTCCGTCGACCAGTCGAAGCCGTAGGCGGCCCAGGCGCCCTGGTTGCCCCGCGCGGAGACCCAGGCGTTGTAGCTGGCGGCGCTGGTCTGGGTCCAGGAGCTGAGCACCTGCGGCTTGTCGGCGGGCGCCGCCGAGGCGTCACTGGCGAGTACCAACACCGCGGGGAGTGCCAGAGCGGCACCGGCGGCGGCGAGGGAGACGGCGTGGGGACGGCGCATGGAAGACCTCCGAGTGTGGGGCCCAGCAAGCCTCGCGGGGTTCGCGAAGGCGGGGTCAGCTTGGACCACCACCCGGCGACCTGAACAGTCCATGTCAAAAAATTCCTCGCGCGAATTCAACAGCCTGTCAGCTCGAACCGGGCCCGACTCGGCCGATCCGGCATGGCGGTTGACGCAGTGCCCGACAGCGTTCCGCTGCTCAAAGCTTGGCAAAATTCACTGGTCGCAAGCTCAGCCCAAGCTCAACCGAGGCTCAACTCACCCTCAGGTGAACGTTCGTCAACAGTGGGCGAATGCAATCGGGCGCGATCATATGCGGCAAAACATACTGAAGACTGGAATGACCGGCTCCGATTTCTGCGTTGGCGCTCCGAGTCGATCATGGTTGTATGCACCCCGGCGTGAAGATCCTTATTCACGCCGCTACGGGAGTGAAATGACCAATCACATACACGTCAGGGCATCCAGAGGCGTCGTCGTCGGCGCTCTGGCCTGTGCTCTGGCCACGGGATTCATCGCGGTGCCGGAGGTTGTCGCGCCGCGAGCCGCATCCGCCGGGGAATGCGCGTCGAACGTGTCGACGTACGTCCTGGAGAAGAAGCCGGCTGCCGCCGTGAAGCCGGGCTCGTCCTTCACGTTGCGGAAGTACCTCGACTGGGACCCGCAGGGCGGTGACGTCAACGGGCCGCTGTTCGACACGGAGAAGACCGCGTCGGTGGCGAGCACCAGTTCGCTGTTCACGGGTGGCCACGGGATCATCTACCAGGTCACCGCCGACGGCGCGCTGAAGACCTACCGGGACGACACCGCGTCCGGCGGCAAGCTGCTGACGCCGGTGCGCACGTACGACGTCAACTGGACCGCGCGGCACAGCGCCTGGTCCGACGGCTCGGGGCTCATTTTCGTCAACCACGACGGCGGCAAGCTCGAGATCTTCAAGCAGGGCTCGCCCGCGACGGGTGACGGCACGCTCACGCTGCTCACCATCGTCCCGAGCGGGAACCCACAGGTGGAGGCGTTCAAGTCCGCCGATTCCGTCTGGGCCTACGGGGGCAAGGTGTTTACCCTGTCCCAGGGGGAGATCCGCTCCTGGGCGTACAGCGAGGCGGCCGGCAACGTGACCGTCGCCGCCACGTCGACCCTGGTGGCGACCGGGCTGGCCGGTGCCGCACAGGCCTGGAGTCCGGGGCCCGGCACGGTCTACACCGCCAGCGCACCCGCCGATACGACCACCGGCGTGGTGCGTTCCTACACGGGGTCGCCCCTGGCCCCGGCCAACGACTCGGTCTTCGACGGGCTCTACGGCCCGGTCATGACCGACGTCGCGAGCTGCCTCGCACCCGTGGCCGAGGAGAAGCCGCACCTGGGGGCGCTGCCCGCGGAGGACCCGGACGTGCCGGAGATCGGGCCGGAGCGCGCGCCCGATCCCGCGGCGGCGGGGCCGAAGACCGTCTCGGGCCGGTTCACGCTCCCCAACGGCCGGCCCGCCGTGGGCTTCCCCGTGTCGGTCAAGCTCTCGACCGACACCAGCGACAGCACGGGCCCGGTCACGGAGCCGACCGTGGGCGCGGTGACGACCGCGGCCGACGGCACCTGGTCCCTGACGCTGCCGGACACCCTGCCGGCCGCCGCGCAGCAGGCCGCGGACGACAACGGCGGCGCCCTCAACCTCAGCGCGACCGTGGAGGGCGCCACCACCTCGGGCGTGCCCGTGGTCGGCGTCGACAACGTCGTGGCGGCGCCCGCCTCCCCGGCGACCGGACAGCCCACCACGTTCGCCGCCCAGGCGGTCGCGGGTGAGCAGCAGCACAGCACCGCGATGACCCCGGCCTCCGCGCCCGACGCCCCGGACCCGGTGGAGCCGACCACCTCGCAGCTGACCAGCACCTACGCGGCGCAGCGCGAGGCCGACGCCTCCTCGGACGACGAGGCGGTGCCGCCGGCCTGGCAGAGCGACCGGTCGTCGCTGAGCGCGTCGTTCAACCCGAACGTCGTGAACGGCCAGGACATCAGCGGCCAGCTGGTCAAGCCGTTCAACCCGGACTGCGAGACCGTCAAGTACAAGCTGTCCTCGAAGATCGCGTACACGACGGTCGGCGAGGCCCACGCGTACTGGGACACCAAGGCGACCTTCGACTACGACGCGAAGCTGTCCAGCACGATCGACACCGGTTACAGCGGTGGCGGGACGAACTGGACGCTGAGCGGCTCGCGTTCGGTCGGCGGCTCCATCGGCCACGCCACGGGGTACTCGAACAAGGGTCCCTACTTCGCCAAGCAGTGGAAGGTGCCGATCCGGTACACCAAGTACAAGAAGGTGCACTACTGCAACGGCGTGCAGCGCAGCAAGTGGTACACGATCGAGGCCGGCCGGTACGACATTCCCGGCGGTGGCTCGACGGGCAAGTACGGCAAGGACGTGCGCTCCAAGGACGGCACGAAGTTCTACGACGTGCCCAAGAGCCGCACGGCCGTCGTGCCCAAGGGGTCGTACTTCCAGCTCTCCGGCGGGCGGAGCATCAAGTGGACCGGGGCGGCGACCGTCTACGGCCTGACGATCGGTGCCTCCACCTCCTACGACCGGGACCACAAGCAGCGCATCACCGCCGGCAACGGCCGCTACAAGCACTACATTTGGGGTCTGCATGACAAGCCTGCGGGCAACCCCGGCATCTTCCTGTCGGACTAGGGCCGCCCTGCTTCTGCTGGCCGCCGTGCTGACCCTCTCGGGGTGTGCGGACACGGCGGCCGACGGGCCGGAGGCGGGACACGCCCTCAGCGGCGGCAACCGGTCCAACGGCACCGTGGGGAGCGACCACGTCAAGGTGGGCGAGGAGTGGTGGGTCGCGTTTCCCAACGTCTCCAACACCACCGACCGGCCGGTGACGCTGACCGGGGTAAAGCTGCTCCGGGTTCCCTCCGGGGCGAAGCTCTTGGGGTACAAGGCGGTCAGCAGCGTGGAGTCTGAGGGTGAGGTCCTCATGGCCCGCCAGGGCGACCGGGACATGCCCGACATCGCCGGGTTGAAGGACTACTCGCGCGCCCCGATCACCCTCAAGGGCGGCGGTTACGGGGACATCTACTACCTGGCGCACCTCAAGGTCACCGGCCCCATCGAGGGGGACTTTGACGGCTGCCGCTTCGCCTACGAGCAGGACGGTGTCTCCTACACCCAGACCCTGGCCTGCGACACCGCTCTCAGGGTGGAGAAGGGCTGAGGCGGCTCGGTGGGCTGAGCCGTACGAGGCCCCTTCCGCACGCGCGCGGGAGGGGCCTCGTACTCGTGCTGCGCCTGGTGCCCGGTACACCGTCCAGCTCGACGGAGTCCGTCTCCGGATCGGGGCCGGGTGTGGGTAGCGTGGACGCCTGGACAGGCGAAACGGAAAAGAGGTGACCCGTGCGGATCTCCGTCTCCTCCGACATGGACGAACCGGTGGCCCGTCTGCTCGTGGCCGAACTGCGCGAGCGGGGTCACGAGGTGCGCGCGCACGGCGCGCTGCGGGCCGGGGCCGACCCTCAGTGGGCGGTGTGCTCCGAGGCCGCCGCGCGGGAGGTCGCCGAGGGCGCGGCCGAGCAGGCGGTCGTGTGCTGCTGGACCGGCACCGGCGCCTCGATCGCCGCGAACAAGGTGCCGGGGGTGCGCGCGGCGCTCTGCGCCGACGCCGCCACGGCGGAAGGCGCGCGCCGCTGGAACGACGCCAATGTCCTCGCCCTCAGTCTGCGGCTCACCTCGGAGCCGCTGCTGAAGGAGATCCTCGACGCCTGGTTCGCGGCCGCGCCCAGCCAGGACGAGGAGGACCGCCGCAACGTGGCCCACGTCGAAGCACTCGACGCGCGGCCACGCTGAGGCGGTCCCCGCAGGAAGGGTTCCGAGTCAGTGGGCGCCCAGACCGCCCCCGCCGAAGGAGCCGCTGGACCCCTTGCTCCAGCGCGGCCGGTCCTTGTTCTCACTGGTCCTGGTGTGCATGTTGTGGAGTTCGTACGGGGTGAGCGCGCGCCCGCCCTTGGGGGTGTGCGGGATCTCGTCGGGTTCCCGGTTCTCCTGTATCTCCCGAGTCACGCCCTCCGGGGGAAGGTGTGGCTGTTCCTCGGCGCTGGGGCGGGGGGGCTCCCTGTCCTTGATCCGGCTGTTGATCCAGAAGCCGCCCCCGAGCAGCGCCAGCACGCCGACGGCCACGACGAAAAGCACCAGGCTGATGAGCCCGCTCGGTGCCGCCAACTGTGTCATTGCGGTGTCCATAGCAGTGGAGTACCCCGTACAAAGGGTGCGAATCCGACACTTTGCGTGGTCATGCGTAGCAACCGGTGTGCCATCGAACTTTGCCGCCCACCAGGCCGTCGCCCACGCGTTTACGCCGGCTCACCACGGCTACCCGCCCCCTGTGACACCTCCGCCCCACCCTTCACGAGAGCAGCTCTACCAGTTCCTGGAGGACAGGTTCGCCTGTGCCCAGGCCTGCTCCGACTGTGCGCGGGCCTGCGCGGTGCGCGCCAGCCTCGTCGGCTCGTACGGTACCGCCGGACAGGAGCGCGCCCGGCGCCTCGGGATCATGTGCGCCGAGGTGTGCGACACCACCTGCCGCGCGCTCTCCGAGGAGGGCCGCGCGGACGGCGAGGGCACCGAGGACGAGATCAAACTCCAGCTCGAATGGTGCCGATCGCTCTGTGCGGAGGCGGCCGAGGCGTTCGACGGCCAGCCCGGCGCCGAGAACGCCGCCAACGCCTGCCGCACCTGCGCCCAGGCGTGCACGGACTTCATGGCGGCCCTCGCCGCCTGACCCTGTCCGGGCCCCGAAAGTACGGCGTAGCCTGCGGGCATGGACGAGGTGGGCGCACGCGATCCGGGCCTGTTCACCCCGGCCTCGGTGACCTGGCAGCTCCACGGCGACCCGATGATGTGGATCGCCGGCATCCGCGCGCTCTACCTCCAGGCCCTGCATCCGCGCGCGGTGCGCGGTGTCCTGCCCCAGGCGTCACGACGGAAGTCGGAGTTCTGCAGGACACCGCGCACCGCGCGCGGATGCA
>NZ_MUNH01000221.1:0-47105 GCF_002154615.1 Streptomyces recifensis | reverse complement strand
GGAGGATGTAGTGGACTGCCTCTCGGGTTTGGGGAGTCAGGCGCAGTTCGGGGCGGTAGGTGTGGAGAGTGTCGCGGAGTCCCGTCACCGTTGTCGGGGGGTTCTCGATGCCCAGCGCGGTGGCGACTCGCGCCATGTCGGCCACGTACGCGTCCCGGCCCGCCGCGTTCAGCGGGTGTCTGCCGTAGCGCTGGTGCGCCGTGAGGAAGCAGTACGCCTCGGCGCTGTGGACCCAGGCCAGGAGGTGGGGGTCGGCGGCGTGATACGGCTCGCCGTCCGGTGTGTGGCCCCGGATGTTCTCGTGGACGGCTCGTACGCGGTCGACGGCTCGCTGGGCGTCGTCCGCCGCGCCGTAGGTGGTGTACGCGAGGAACGTGCTCGTGCGGGCGAGGCGGCCCCAGGGGTCGTTGCGGTAGTCGGAGTGGTCGGCCACCGCCGTCATCGCCAGGGGGTGCAGGGACTGGAGCAGCAGGGCGGCCAGGCCGCCGGGGAACATGGAGGCGTCGCCGTGGACCACGCGGATCGGGCGGTCCGGGGCGAACCAGCGGGGGCCGGGTGTGCCGTGGACCCGGCGTCGGCTTTCCGGACCGTCGGGGCCGGCCACGGCCCGGAAGAGGGCATCGCCCACACGGCCTCGCAGGCCGGAACGTGACGCTGACGCGGCCGTTGTCCTTCGTTCCGGGCGCGGTCGTGAGCGCGTGACTGGGGAATCGTCGACCATCGACACGCCCTTGTCTCTCGACTGTCGCCGAGTGAACACCGATGGAGCGGGCGATGCCAGTCGCATCGCTACTGCGTCGTTTTCGGGGCGTGCGGGTGCCTCTCCGATGGCGAGCACGCCTGGGGCAGGTTGTCCGGTGCGGGTCTCGTACCGCCGGCGATGCGTGCGGGGGCGCAGGACTGGGCCGTCCCTACATGCCGTGTCAGTGCCGCGTGCCACACTGCCGACCATGTCGCTCGCTGATCTCACTCTCGATCTGTGGCGGACCTTCGACGCGGTCACCGCCCGGCGGATCGCCCAGAAGGCCGCGGACCACGTGGGCGGCCAGGTGTCACTCGTCGAAGCCACGGAACACTTCGGTGCCAGGCTGTACCGCGTCCGGATCGAGCGGGACGGGCAGGAGTTCGCTTTGATACCCGGAGGCCGGGTGTCCCTGGGTTTCGACCTCGACACCTGGAAGCCGACCGCGTGGCAGGCCGCCGACTACGCCGAGAGCCTGGAACAGGGCTACGGCTACGGGCCCGATCTGCAGGCCCACCTCGCGCGGATCCTCAGTGGCCGCCGCAGCGTTCACCTGGCCACCCTCCTCATGGCCGTGGAGGACGAGAACCTGGCCGAACCTCCGGCCGACATGCCGGCCGCCCTCTTGGCCCGGGGTCTGCGGATGCCGACCTCCGACGAGTGGGAACACGCCTGCGGCGCCGGGTCGGGCACCCTGTTCCGGTGGGGCGACGACTGTCCCCTCGACCGCATCCCCTACGGCGACGACACCGGCCCCCACAACGCGCTGAACGCCTTCGGCCTGCGTATCGCCTACGACACCTACCGCACCGAGCTGACCAGCGATATCACCGCGGTCCACGGCGGCGACGGAGGCGAGTCGGTGTGCGGCGGCTACGGCCACCTGCTGGCCTGGCTCCCCCTGGCGACCGCCAACCGCAACCCCGGCATGGCCGAGTTCGTGTACGGACCTGACGGAGAGGACATGTACGAAGACTTCTCCGTACGACCAGTGCTCACGCTCTGAGCGACACGACCCGAGCAACGCGATCCGGTCGCCGCCTCGCGCCCGCGGGGACGGTCCAATGACTCGGTGACGGCCATTCACATGACCCGATGCCGGTTGGCGTCGTCGGCGGACGGGAGACCAAAGCTCCCTCACACGACAAGCCACGCATACAGGGCTGGCGCCATATCCCGCCAACCTTGTGGTCACGAACATTCCGGAGCGAGGCACGAGTTCATCTCGCGCCTCGCCGGGGGCGGGATGTCGTCACGCACCCCTCACGCCCTCTCTTCCCTTGGCGGCAGGGGAACCTGACCGGACTCCCCGCTTCTCCCCGGGGGCGCGATTTCCGAGGGGTGCGAAGCCGCCGGGAGGTGCCTGAAAATCGCCGTGGGGAAAGTTTTGGGGAACGGTGGCGCATACCCGCTGATCGGACCAGGGAAGTCTCCGGGCGTTCCCCATTCCACACGGAGGTGTGTCGATGAAGCTTCTCTTCGCCATTCGCAACAAGATCGCTGCCGGCAAGAGCCTGAAGGCCAGCGCTTGGTACATCTGGTACTGATCCAGCGGCGGTCCGACATCGTTGTCCGGTCCTCCCCCAAGCGGGCCACCGGACGACGAGGCCCGCCACCGCGTCTCCCCTCCCAGCCCGTCGAGCACCCGGCCGGCCCCGTCGCCGCCCGCACCGGAGTACGCATGTCGTCGTCATCCGCCACGCGCGCACGCACCACCGTGTTCGCCCCGCGGCTGGCCGCACTCATCAGCGGTCACCTCGGCCAGGACGTCTTCCGTCTGGAACCGGACACGATCGGGGTCGCCGGACCGGAGATCACCCACCGTGTGCTCGCAGCGCGCCGGGCCACGGAATCTGAACGGCCGACGTTCAAGCCGCTGCACGGCCGCTCCATCACCCGCACCGAGGCCTCGTCGGTGACCCGCACCGTCGCCAACGACGTACGTCGGGCCCTGACCGGTCCCCTGCCCGAGACCGTCGACCTGTCCGGCTCCTGGCCGCTCGCCGGGCACCTCTTCCTGCGGGACCTCATCCTCAGCGGTGACCCCTACCGGCTGCGCATGCTCATGAGCCGTTATCTGGAACTGACGCCCAAGCTCACCTGGACGGTCATCGCCGTGGGCGCCGCGCTGCCCGGCTGGCCCCGGCCCGGCGATGAGGGCCTCACCGGACTGGCCGCCCGAACGGCCGAGGCCACCGGCTACCAGGAGCGCCGGTACGCCATGGGCATGTACCGCAGGGCCGCCGCACCGGTGTGCTTCACCATCTCCACGCTCGTGGCCAACGCCTTGTGGCTGGGAGCCCCGTTCGACGACGCGACGCCGAACCGGAACATCATTCTGGAGTCGCTGCGCCTGCTGCCACCCTCCTGGAACATCCTGCGCAACGCCTCGCCCGAGTACTCCGCCATCGACGAGCGGATAGGCGCCGGCGACGACGTGCTCGTGCTGCCACTGCTGTCCCACCGCGACCCGGGCCTCTGGGACGACCCCGAGAGCTTCCGTCCCGAACGTTGGGACGGCCTGGACCCCGACAACACCCCCGGATACCTTCCCTTCGGCCACTCCTCCGAGCGCTGCTGGGGTCGGCACATGGTCATGCCACTCGCTGAACTGCTCCTGGACCACGTGCGCCGCTCGGGGCTCATGGTCGACCCTGAGCAGGGCATCGGCAAGGTGCCGCTCCTCGGCCTCCTCGGTGTCGAGGACGTACGCATGGTCCGAACCGCCCGAGCGCGGGGGTGACGTCCGCCGCCGGTCAGGCGGCCTTGCGGGCGACGCCCGCGTCTTCACACAGGAGCGCGATCAGGCGGGAGGAGAGAGCTGTTCGCGCACCCAGCCGGGGTCGGGGCTGGTGTGTGGCCGGCCTGCCACGACAACGGTCGGCACGGTCTCGTTGCCGTCGTTGACCGCTCTCACCGCTGCGGCTCCAGCCGGGTCGCGCCAGATGTCGACCCAGTGCAACTGGCGGGCGCTGCGACCCAGTTGGATGCGCAGTCGTATGCAGTACTTGCAGCCCGGCCGCCAGAAGACGACCGGTCGGCCGTCGACCGCACTGCGGCGTTGTGCCTCCCGCACGCCGATGGACCTCGGGAAGATCAGAGGGGAGTTCACGCCGGCGAGCGCCAGGAACAGCAGCAGGAGTGCTGCGGCTGTGCCGGGGCTCCCCTGGGACATCAGACCGGTTGCGACGGCTGAGCCGCTGAGCACGAACAGCATCGGCAGGATCCAGGCGCGCATCATGGTGATGCAGGCTATCGCTGAGTCGAAATGTGCCTCGGACCAGGCCGCTCACCAGGGTGTTCGCCGGACGCTGACGCGGCCTTCGTCTGATCAGGTGCCCTGATGCGCGCCAGGGGCGGTGCACTCGGCGGTAGAGCTCACCTCGGCCGGCCCCCGGAGCATGCACCGGGTGATGCCGGCGGGTGACCATCCTGACCGGGGTGGACGGCAGGCCGTCCGAGGCGCTGACGGATGCGGAACCCGGCCGCGGGTGATCAGCCGCTGCGGTGCCCGCCGTCAGGGCGTCCCAACGCGGGGCCGAGCTTCGTCGCGATGTCGGTGAGGATCTGTACGTAGTCCTCGTGCCGGAAGGTGAACGGCAGCGCGAACGCCACCTCGTCCACCTCGCGGAACCCCGCGTGCGCCTGTAGCCGCTCCGCGATCTCCTCGCTGGTGCCCACCAGATCCGGCGCGAACAGCAGCCGCGCCGGGCCTTGCGGTGAGGCCGTGCGGGGCAGCCGGGCGGCGGCGAACTCGGCGTACCGCGCCCGCTGTCCGGCCGTCGCGGAGTCGGTCGGGATCACCACCAGACCCTGGGAGACCCGGGCCGCCGCCCCCTCGGGGTGCCGCGCGCGGAACTCCCGGATCTGGGCCGCCTGGATCGCGGCGAAGTCCAGCGGGGCGTCAGGGTCCTCGGCCTTTACCACACTGCTGGTGAGCAGGTTCATGCCCTGCTCACCGGCCCAGCGCGCCGAGGCCAGGCTGCCGCCGCCGTACCACATGCGTCGGGCGAGGCCGGGAGAGTGCGGCTGGACGATGTCGGAGTACTCCTCGAAGCCCTCGGCGCCCTTGAAGTTGGTGGCCGGCTCGCCCCGGACGAAGTCGAGGAGCCGCCGCACTCGCCCGTACCCGAAGTCCTCCGCCTCGACGGAGGCCGGATAGAGCGCTTCCTTGACCTGGTCGTAGTGGCTCGGGGGTCCCGCGCTGACCCCGGGATTGAGGCGGCCGCCGGAAAGCACGTCCACCGTGGCCAGGTCCTCGGCGAGGCGCAGCGGGTTCTCCCAGCCCAGCGGGATCACCGCCGTGCCCAGCTCGATGCGCCGGGTGCGCTGCGAGGCGGCCGCCAGTACGGCGACGGGCGACGAGATGCCGTACTGGAGGTGCCGGTGCCGCACCCAGGCGCTGTCGAAGCCCAGCCGCTCGCCCAGCTCGATGATCTCCAGCGTGTCGGCGTGGCCCCGGGCGGGCTCAGCGGGATCGAACAGCCCGATCGTCAGAAACCCCAGCTTGCGCAGCGGACGAGACATGGACGCCACGGCCTCCTTCACCACTCGGACGGCACTCGAGCATGATTCTCGCAGCCGAATGTGACAGCCGTGTGATCGGAACGACGGCGCGGCCGTCGATCACAGACCGGTGGCCAGCCAGACGGTCACGGCCGCGGTGGCGATGAGCCCGACGTTGAGTGCGACCCGGCGGTCTTCACCGGTCAGGTGCACGGCGATTGTGTCGGTTGCCAGAAAAGCCCATGAGGCGGGCCGTTCAGTCGTCCGGGGAGGGCGGACGCGAAAGGGGGCAGCGTTGCGTACCGTCGGCCTCAGTCGAGGTCGGTGGCGGGCTCGGTCGCGTAGCGGCTCATCGCATCGATGTTGGCCTGTCGCGTCAACGGCCGGCCCTCGGCGAACACCCCTTCGAGGTCTCGGAAGTACTGCACGTAAAGGTCGGGGGTGAATGTGCTGAGCATGACGGCGGGCTGGTCGGCCACGTTGGCGAAGGTGTGCGGGGTGCCTGGCGGAACCATCACGAGCGTGCCCGCGGTGGCGTCGTAGTCGTCGTGTCCTACGGTGAACCGCACGGTGCCGGAGATGACGTAGAAGCCCTCGTCGTGTCGGGCGTGACGGTGTTGCGGCGGTCCCTGGGTGTGCGGGGCGAGGACGGACTCGGCGATGGCGAGGCGGTGCCCGGTGTGGCTGCCGTCTTCCAGAAGGCGCATGCGTGTGGTGCCCAGAACGATCGTCTCACCTGCGCCGGGACCCACCACCGACACGGCGGGGTCGGCCTGCGGCTCGCTGGTCTTCGCTTCATCGGTCATGCTCACCAGTGCACCGCCGGGAGCCCGCCAGTGTCCAAGACCCATTCCGCAGCGCCGATACTCCGTGGGTATCGTTGCAGCGTGGAGCTACGGACCTTGCGCTACTTCGTGGCGGTCGCCGAGGAACTCCACTTCGGCCGGGCCGCCACCCGACTGCACATGAGTCAGCCGCCGCTGAGCCGGGCGATCAAGCAGTTGGAGGCCGATGTCGGCGCCCCGCTCTTCGCCCGCTCGCCCACCGGCGTCACGCTCACGCCGGCGGGCACGGTGCTGCTCGACGAGGCACGAGCCCTGCTCGACCACGCCGACCGCGTCCGTGTACGCGTCAGCGCGGCTGCCGGCACCGCGACCATCACCGTCGGCATCCTGGGCGACGGCACCGACCCGGGAGCGGCCAGGCTGGCCGCCGCCTACCGCCGAACCCACCCCGGCATCGACATCCGCGTTCGCGACACCGACCTGACCGACCCGACGTGCGGGCTGCGCGCCGGACTGGTCGACGTGGCCCTCACCCGCGCGCCGTTCGACGAGACCGCCCTGACGGTGCGTGAGCTGCGAACCGATCCGGTCGGCGTGGTCCTGCGCGCCGACGATCCGCTGGCCCGCCGCGACCAGTTGCGGCTGGCCGAACTGAGCGACCGCCGCTGGTTCCAGTTCCCCCAGGGCACCGACCCCGTCTGGCAGTCGTACTGGAACGGCGGCAGGCCGCGCGAGGGACCAATGGTCCGCGCCGTCCAGGAATGCCTGCAGGCCGTGTTGTGGAACGGCACGGTGGGCCTGGCCCCCTTCGGACACGACCTGCCCGCCGAGTTCGCCGTGGTACCGCTGATCGACATGGCGCCGAGCCGAGTGGTGGCGGTATGGAACGAAGGGGACACCGACCCGTTGATCCGATCCTTCGTCGAGATCGCGACAGCCGCGTACCGCCACTGAGCGCTGCACCGGATGCCGCCGCATCGGCAGCTCACCCCGGTATGGCGCCGCAGGACCGGCCAGGTGCGGCTGCTGCTGCCCGACACCCCGCTCGGCGACGGGCTGCCCCTGTACGACCTGGTCTGCGCACAGACCGCCGCCGACACCGGAGTGGAAGCCTACGTCGTGAGGCCGGCGTCTGGCCCCGCCTGCACGAAGTGCCGCTCGCCGCACCCCAGCTGATACCACACCCTCGGCGACATGGCGAATCGACACCGCATGCTTTCAGGTAACGGATACCGTGCCGTGAGCAGCATCTTCCTGAGGGAACATTACCGATGGGATGTAGACATGCACATACCGCCTGACCCATGCACGTCGGTGGGGAAGAGCGCCGCCCTTCCCCGCACGATCGACGCGGTCAGCAGGAGCCTGGCTCCTGAAAAGCGAGAGACTTTTCTTCGAGCATTGGGACAGGCCGTACAAGGTCCGGAACTCGACGCGGTGTTCGACACATGGTGGATGGAAGCAATGTTCGATGCGGTACCCGGCCGGGCCCACCGTCTCGAACGCACCGTCGCCGGACGTGACCTACTACGCTTGCCGGACACCTTGGACGAGGAGCAGCCGTGACCGCACCTCTGCCCAGCTGGAAGGCCGTCATCGAGCCGCGGGCTGCCCACGTCTTGCACACGATGGGCGCCTCAGGTTTCAAAGAACTGCACGATCAGATGGTCTTGTTCATGCGTTCGTTGGCACTTGAGGTCGGCGACGCGGTGCAGGCGGGCAAGACGCCGCCAGGACTGCCTATGCCGATCGACGGGGTGGTGTGGTACAGCATCCCGGTTTTCAACGAGCGAGTTCTATTCAGCTACAGCATTTATCCGGACCAGCAACAAATCCGTATCTGCGACTTCATCTGGATTGAATGAGCACCTGTCGGTCCTCATCTGCTTCGTCCGGCTCCAGGCAAGATTGCGGCCATGAAGGTCACTCCTGTCACCCCGCCACGGCCGATCGACGTTGCCGCGGTCTTCCCCCAACTGGCTTCGCTGGCCCGCACGGCGACCCGCCTGCACCCGCGCCCTGGGGCGCCGTATGGGCCACGACAGCTCGATCGGCGGGCCGCTGCTGTGGCCCGCCGAGGAGCCGTGGACGCACTGCGAGGAACCGCACGCGGTGGATGGCATCAACCCAGCCCGGTCCCCCGCGGATCTGCGGCTGAAGCGACGGATCTTCGCCGCACGGCCGGGACCTGACACCGGAGGAACGGGAGACCCTCGAGCGGATGCGATCCCCGCGGACGTATCCGGTGAGGCTGGCAGAGGAAGACATGGACCCGGAAGATGACCGTCGCCACGTTCGAGGAAGGGGACGACACCGGGAACAGTTGGTCTCCGCACCCGCACCCATGCCCGGCGGAGCCCGAGCATCCGCACATCGAGTTGATGACGTAGCCCGTCCGCGGTGTGCAGTTGGGGCGTCACGGTGCGGGCATGCCGTGACGCCGGCACGGCCGTGATCGCAAGATCACCCCAGCCTGCTACTTCGTCACCTGCGCGGACTTGTACGTGGTGGATCCCGGAGCCAGGCAGACGAACCAGTTCGCGGTGGGGTAGCCGCGGACTGGTCTGATCACGGCATCAGTGCTGTGCAGCGCGGAGTTCCGGGGAGCGAGGTCGGCCAGAGTCGTGCTGCCGTCCTTCCAGTGGCAGGCGACCTGCTTCGCCGTCGTGGCGACCGTGCCTACGACCAGGCGGAGTGGCCCGTCATCCTTGGTCAGGGGCTGGGGATGGACCTTGATGTCGGTTCCCTTCGGCCGGGGCAGCTCAGTGGTCGAGTCGAACGTCACCAGCCGACGGCTGGAGACGTCGCCGGAGCTGCCGTTGAGGTGTGTGACGAAATAACTCGTCTTCCCGACCAGGTCGGAAGGGCTGCCCGAGGTCACGGGCGTCAGTCCCCAGTCCTTCATGGCCTTCGTCTGCACGACGGCCTCGGCCCGGTCGCGGGGTGCCGTCCACACCAGTACCGTGACACCCCACGCGACCCCCCCGCGGGTGCCAAAGGCCACCTCGGAGATCTCCGGCCACCGCCCGCCGCCGCGCCTTGCGTCGGCGACCGGCCCGCACAACCGTTCCTTCCCTCCGGCAGGACCGTTCCGGCCAGCGCCGGTATGGTGCGCAGCTTCGCTATCCCCTTGGCGGCGTTGCTCTTGACCGTGCCGACCGAGCACCCCATCGGCTGAGCTGTCTGTGTCTCCGTCAGGTCCCCCCAGTAGTGCGGAACCACCGCTTCCCGCTGTCGTGGCGGCAGTCGGGTGAGCGCCTGGAGCAGCACGCCGCGGTCGTCGGCCTGGGCGATGCGGTCGCCGACATCAGCCTCCTCCCGCGCCAGTCCTGAGTCGTCGCGCGGTGCCAGGAACTCTTTCAGTCTTCTTCTGTGCCTGCGGGCATGCAGGTTGATCATGACGCGCCGTGCATAGGCATCGGGGTCGTCGGCCTTGCCGCTGCGCCAAGCCGTGTAGACCCGCTCCAGCGTCGACTGAGCCAAGTCCTCGGCCGCGTACCGTTCCCCGGTGAGAAGAAAGGCCGTACGCATCAACACGGGCCAACGACCGGCCATGAACTTGCCGAACTCCTCGTCCCGAGCCCGCTTACCGTCACTCATGGGCACCTCCTGACATCAAAGAGAGTCCATGAGCTGCCCCGACCGTTGCCTCGCTCCGGCACTTCGCGGAAGATCACGTGCCGCGCCCCGGTTCGAAGTTGGCGGTGGTCGGATAGGGGGGGGTTCGTGGTGACGGTGCTGGTGAGGGGGCCGCCGGTGGCTGTCGTGTACTTCGTGCGGTCCCGCACGGCGGGCGGAGACCGGTACTGTCTGGGCATGGTCAACTGCTGGCTCGTACGAGCATTCGTGAACGCGGAAGGCATGCACGGCAATCCGGCGCTGGTGGTGGCCGAGCCGGAAGGGACCGCGGTGACCGCCGCACAACGCCAGGAGCTGGCAAGCCGGTTGGGCATCCCCGCCACGGTGTTCATCCACGAATCCGGCGCAGGCCGGATCAGCATCCACAGCTCTTACGGGCAGTCGATCCGCTTCGGTGGCCACCCGCTGCTGGCCACTGTCGAGGCACTGCACCAGACCGGTCGGACGCCGCGAGAGCTGACCCCCGACGCCGGTGCGGTCACCTGCCGGAGGGACGCCGACGGCACGGCGTGGCTCACCGCGCCTGCCGCATGGTCCAAGCCCTGGCGGCATTACCAGATGGCCGACGCCGCAGAGATCGACGCACTGACCGGCCTGCCCGACGGCGAGGACTTCACCCAGGTGTGGGCCTGGGAGGACGAGGATGCCGGGCGGGTGCGGGCGCGCCTGTGGGCGCCTCGCATCGGCAAGGGCGAGGACGAGGCGTGTGGCAGCGCCTCCATGTTGCTGACCCGGAAACTGGGCCGCGGACTGGAGGTACTGCACGGCCGCCACCGCGCCGTCATCCGCACCCGGCCCGTGGACGACGTCCACGTGGAGCTGGGCGGCCGATGCGTGATCGACCGACCCGGCGACGACGTGCGCACGGCGGTGGAAGTGCTCTACACCGGGTCGTGAAACGCCGAGAAGCGGGGTCCCGGATCGTGAGGCACGACGAGGTCCGGCGTCAGGTCGGCGAGTCTCCCCGCGCCGAGCAGCGCCATCGCGAGTTCCGTCTCCCTGCGCAGCGCGGCTACGACGTCCCGCACCCCGGTGGATCCACCGACGGCGAGACCCCAGACGTACGGGCGCCCGATCGCGACCGTGTCGGCACCGCAGGCGATCGCCTTGACCACATCCGTGCCGCGCCGTATGCCGCCGTCCAGGACGACCGGAACCCGGCCGTCGACCGCGGCGGCGATGGAGGACAGGACGGTGAATGTCGGGCGGGCCGTGTCCAGGTTGCGGCCACCGTGGTTGGAGATCCATACCCCGATTCCGAGGTCGGCGGCCCGGCGGCCGTCTTCCGGTCGCTGGATCCCCTTGGCCAGCACCGGCAGTCCGGACACTTCCCGCAGCCACTCCAGATCTGCCCAGGTCACCGAGGGGTCGATCCGCGGATCGTGGATGCCGTCACGGGGACGTCCCTGGGCCCGCGGACTGCTCGCGAGGTTGGCGGGCAGGCCGTGCGAGGGCAGCGCGAAACCGTTGCGTGTGTCCCGCTCCCGCGGTCCGGTGACCGGGGTGTCGACCGTGACGACGCAGGCCCTGGCCCCGGCCGCCGCGGCCCGGCGCACCAGTTCCGTGGTGAGGTCGCGGTCCCGTTGCACATACAGCTGGAACCACCACGGGCCGCTCGCCGCCGCCCCGATCTCCTCGACGGTCTGCGAGGAGAACGTGCTGACGGTCATGAGCGTGCCGCTCAGGGCCGCGCCCCGGGCCGTGGCCGACTCCGCCTCCGGATGGAAGAGGCCGTGGGAGGCCGTCGGAGCGAGCAGGACCGGCGCGTCCAGCGACGTGCCGTACAGCGAGCAACGCGTGTCGACCTGAGCGTGTCCGGTGAGGACGCGAGGGGCCAGCGCGGTGCGCCGGTAGGCCTCCTCGTTCCAGCGCACCGTGTGTTCGTCGGCGGCCCCGCCCTCCAGATAGTCGAAGGCCGGACCCGGAACCACCTTGCGCGCCGCCTCGCGGAAGTCCTCCAGACTGACGGGTGTCACGGGCCGGTCCAGGCCGGGCATGCCGGTTGAGGGTGGAGTGTGTCCGTTCATGGCTGTCCCATCAGGTCTGTTCCACCGGACTCTCGGCAACGGGTGAGGGGACGACGGCCGGGAGCCGCCCGACTCGCGCGGCCAGGGCGCGGCGTGCCGATGTGCCCGAGACGGCGGCGGCGCAGCCGAACGCCGTGGCGAGCAGCGGCCAGGCGAGCAGGCCCGCCGGCAGCAGGGCGATCACCAGCAGGCTGGGGCCGATCACCTTCTGTCCGGTGAAGGCGAGACTGAACGCACCGAGATAGCGGGCCCGGGCCGCCTTCGGGGCCAGGACGGCCGAGAGTTCCCAGGCGGCGACCGACTGGAGGTTCTCCGCGACCGTGAGGACGACGGTCGCCACCAGCACCATCGCCACCGCCAGGACGGTGTTCGTGGTGCCCTGCGCGAGAGCGAAGAAGCCGCAGCTCACCGCAAGAAGGACGCCGGAGACCACCAGGAAGCGCACCGCGGTCGCCGGTTCGTCCACGTGGCGTGCGATCACGATCTGGAGGCCCACCGTCAGCACGGTGTTGACGACCATCAGCAGCGGCACCACGGCGGACGGTATGTCCGTGTACTGCATCACCCAGACCGGCAACAGGACCAGCAGCACGGTGTCGTAGAGCGACAGGATGCCGTTGGCCAGCGTGAACAGCATGAACCAGCCGTCCCGGAACGGGGACCGTACCCCTCCGGAGGGAACCGGGGACGCGCCGAGTTCCGTACCCGCCGCGGACTCCGGCGGCCGCGCGCCCTGGCCGGCGACGCGGCTCAGCGCGAGACGCACAGTGAACGCGATCACCAGGAAGGACAGCCCGTTGCCCAGGAAGAGGGCGGTGAACGCCGGGCGGCTGTCGGCCGCGAACACCCCGCCGGCCAGCAGGATGCCGACCGTGAAGCCGATGTTCCGCACGGCGCGGATGGAGGCCATCGTGCGGGTGCCGTCGTTTCCGTCGACGGCCACGGTGACCACAGCCTGCTGGATGGGGGTGCTGGCCCGGTCGAGCGCGGTGAGCGCCATGGTGAGGACCAGGTAGGGCGCGAATTGGGTGGTGAAGGCGTAGCAGGCGTAGCCGAGGCCGCGGAGTACCAGCAGCACCATGTAGAAGCGGCCCGGTCCGAACCGGTCCGCGAGCCGTCCCAGGGGCACCGGGGCGAGCAGGGCGAGGGCCCCGGCAAGTGTGGACGCCCACGCGATGCGGTCCGCCGCGATACCGACGACGCCCACGAAGTACAGCGTGGCGGAGCTCATGAACATGCCCGTGCCCAGCGCGTCCACGAAGGACCCGACCACCAGCGTCCGGCCCGCCCGGCTGTCGGGCAGCAGGAAGCCGCCCGCCCGGCCGGTGACTCTGCGCAGCATCCCGGAGGCCGTGCGGCCGCTCTCCCCCGGGTTCCGGTCCTCAGGCATGGGTGAGCCAGTGCCGGTAGCGCTCGTCGCGGCCGTGGACCACGTCCACGAACGCGTCCCGGAGTTGCTTGGTGAGCGGTCCGCAGCCCGCCGACGCGAGCGGCCGGTCGTCCACCGACGCGACGGGCACGACCTCCAGAGCCGTGCCCGTCAGGAACGCCTCGTCCGCCACGTAGATCTCGCTGCGGGTGATGCTTCGCTCCTCGACGGTGAGGCCCAGGTCCCTGGCAAGGGTCATGATCGTGTCCCGGGTGATGCCGGGGAGGATGTAGTCGCTGACCGGCGGGGTGTGCAGCACGCCGTCCCGGATCACGAAGAGGTTGGCCGCAGAGGCCTCGGCGACGTGCCCCGTGGGGGTGAGCATCAGCGCGTCGTCGTAACCGGCCCGCAGGGCGGCCACCTTGGCAAGCGAGGAGTTGACGCACGCACCGGTCGACTTGGCCAGCGGTGGCATGGTGTTGATGCCGTTGCGCTGCCAGCTGCTGACGGTCAGCCGGCAGCCCTCCTGCTCGGCTTTCTCCCCCAGGTACGAGCCCCAGGCCCAGGCGGCCAGAGTGGTGCGGACGCTGTTCAGGTCGGGTGTGATGCCCATGGCGCCGTAGCCCAGGTAGACGATCGGGCGCAGGTAACCGGAGTCCAGGCCGGTGCGGCGCAGGAGTTCGAGCGAGGAGTCGGCGAGCCGGTCGACGGTGTAACCGGGGTCCATCAGGTAGACGCGGGCCGAGTCGAGCAGCCGCTTGAGGTGGTCGTGGAGCCGGAAGACGGCGGGTCCCTCGTCCGTCGCGTAGGCGCGGATTCCCTCGTAGACGCCCCAGCCGTAGTGCAGGCTCGGGGTCAGCACGTGGACCTGCGCCTCGTCCCAGGGAACGAACTCGTCGTCCATCCAGATGGTGCTGGTGGGTGTCAGCTGCATTTCTCGGCTCCCTGGGATGGGGTGACGGATGGAGGCGTAGTGCTGCGGCGGCTGGAGAGCGAGGCGAGCGGGACGACCGGTGCGCCCACCGACGCGAGGCGCCGTTCGATGCTGCGGGACTGCAGATCCGCGGCATCCCGGTAGACACCGGCGTGGGGGCCCTCGAAGGCGAACCAGCCCCAGCGGGGCTGGAGTTCGCAGCCTCGTGCAAATTTGGCCTGGTAGGCGGACAGGCCGTAGTGAATCCGGCGGATGCCATGGTCCAGGGCCCAGCGGACCGTCTCGTGGTAGGTCAGGGCGAGGTAGCAGCCCTTGGCCTCGGGTGAGAAACCGGCCGTACGCGCGAACAGTGCGTCGCCGGCCCGGAAGTACAGGACGAAGCCGCCGAGGCGGCCCTCGCGCTCACTGCCGAGGACGAGGCAGCTGTCCCCCAGGTCCGCGCTGACGGCGTCGAAGTCGCGACGCACCCGGTCCTCGCCGCCGGGCAGGCCGTACTTGGCGCGGTGGGCGACCTGGAGGGCCACCACCTCGTCGTCCAGGGCGTCCGGACCGGAGCGGGCGACGGTACGCCAGCCGGCCTGCCGGTATCCGTCCACCTCCTTGCAGATACGGCGCCGGCGGTGACTGCCGAGTCCGGCGAGATAGCCGTCCCAGTCAGTTTCGGGGAGGTGCTGGACTCCTTCGGCTCCGAGCAGGACAGCCTGGTATCCGCTCCGGCGCGCCGCGCTGTCCACGGCGGCCGCGTCCGGCTCCCCGACGTACAGCAGGGCGCTGCTGCGGCAGCCGAGTTCGGCGGCGGCCCGGCGCAGCAGGCCGGGCAGTGCGGCCATCACCGCGGCGCGCTGGGCGGGGCTGCGGTCCGTCGCGTGGGCCACACCGTGGTGGGAACCGAAGACGCCTAGGGTGAGGGAGGGGTACTGGTCCGGCCGGGCCAGCGGCAGGGCCGTGCCGAGTTCACTCCAGCGTTCCTGGTCCGCCGGGTCCAGGATGTCGGGCTCGGCCATCGATCCGGCAGTGCCGATCAGCCGGGGCGGGTCGTAGAAGAGCAGTCCTCCCGCCTCCCGGGTGAGCAGCAGAGGGGCGAGGGCGACCGTGCGGCCGCCCTCGTCGACGCTGAGGTACCGCACCTCGTGCAGATCCGTCCGCTCGGTGAAGCGCCACCAGCGGGCGTCCTCCCAGATGACGGCCGGCTCGTCAAGAGCGGGGAAGTCGTCGGCAGTCGGGCGCGTGCCGGGGGGCAGGACGTGACCGTCCAGGGGGCGGACGGCGGCGTACGCCGGGGCCTGCGGCTGCGTCGGCCGACCCGCGGGGGTGCCGTTCGCGTCGGTGCCCGCGGTCGTCGTGCCAGGCTCCGTGTCGGGCCCCTGGTCGGCCGGGAATGGGCGGTAGGTCATATGACGGCTCCCGAGACGGCTTCCAGTTCCCAGTCGAAACCGGCGCTCACCTGCGCCACGGTGGCGTCCAACGCGGCCGTCAGACGCTCGTCGTCATCGGCCGTGACCACCCAGCTGGCGACGAAGTCCCCGGACTTGCGCTGCGCGTAGCGCTCGCCGCCCCAGTCGTCACCGGCGCCGTTGTGCAAGGTGAAGTCCAGCGCGCCGGCGGGGGCATGTGGAGTACGCCGGATCCGGCCCCGGCGCGGCGGCAATCCGCAGCAGGCTGCCAGAGGGGCCGCCGCCACGTGCTCCCGTACGGCGTCCAGGTCGTTCGGCAGGCCGCACTCGACGCGAGCCCACAGCTCCCGCGGGTCAGTGCCGAGGACGTGCCGCAGCATGACCGGGATGGTGCCGCCCGCGACCCTGGCGGCCACTTCGCACAGCACGACCGTCCCTTCGGGCGTGACGAAGAACTCGGCGTGCACACACACGGTGGGTGGTGAGGGGAGCGCTTCGACCAGCCGCCACGCCTCCCGGACGAGGAGCGGCCGCAGGGGGTCTCCGGCCGTGAGGGTACGCGAACCGTGCGGGCTGTCGGACCAGTGCGACAGGCAGCCGGGCGTGGTGTACCGGGAGGCCACGGCGGCCACCCGGCAGCCGTCCACGCGGAAGGCGTCCACGTGGTACAGCTGGCCCTCGACGAATTCCTCGACCTCGTACGGTGTCGACTCGAGCAATCCGGCGGGGAGCGCGGCGGCCTCGGACACGCTGTCGACCACGTACACGCCGGTGGCCCCCGAGGCGCTGCGCGGCTTGACCACGACCGGACCGGGGCGGACGGCGAGGAAATCCGTGACGTCCGAGGGCCGCCGTACGGGGGCGAAGTCGGGTACGCGGATCCCCGCCTTCCTCGCGTACTCCTTCATCAGGACCTTGTCGCGGTACGCCGCCGCGGCGGCCGAGCCGAGACCGGGCAGGCCGAACTCGCCGCGAAGCAAGGAGGCGCGCTCGAGGTCGGACTCCGCCAGGGCAAGCAGGGTCGTCGGGCGGTGGCGGTTCGCGAGGTCCCGCGCCGCTGCCAGGACGGCGGCGTCGTCCCGGTAGTCCGCGACGGTACGGACCTCGCGGAAACCGTCACCGATCGGTGTTCCGGCGGCCGCAACGGCCACCATCCGTCCAGCCCGCTCGGGCAGCCAGTGGGCGAAGGGGAGGGAGGTGTGACGCGGGCTGATCAGCACGAGGGTCATCGGCGCGGCACCTCCTGCCCGGTGACGGGCCCCGGAATTTCGAGGCGCTCGGCGCAGGCGGCAAGCAGTTCGGCGGTCCGGCCGTCCAGCGGGATGCCCGTGGCGCGCCGACGAAGTTCGTGCGCGCGCTGCGGATCGCCGGGTGCGAGCACCGCCGTCCCCGCGGACCCGGGTGCCTCGCGCACGGTGTCCAGCAGCTCGCCGAGACCGGCGGTGAACTGCTCCTCCCCGGTGAACGCGGCAGGGTCTAGGGCCAGCACGAAGTGGCCCACCTGACGGGGGCGTCCGGGAGTTCCCTCGCCAACCTGCGACAGCCGCCAGTCCGGCGGCATGCCGGTGAGGACGGCACCGAGCAGAGTGACGGCCATAGCAAGCCCCTGGCCCTTGTAACCGCCGAGCGGTGACAGGGCTGTTGCCTCACCCGCGTCCTCGGTGGGGCGCCCGTTCACGTCGGTCGCCCAGCCCGGATCGAGCCCGCGGCCCTCCGAGCGGCGCTGCTTGATCTCGCCGAAGCAGACCTGGCTGGTCGCCATGTCGAGCACGAACTCCCGCTCGTCGCCGCCCGCCGCCACACTGATCGGATTGGTTCCGAACAGAGGCTCGACCCCGTTGAAGGGCGCCACCCGCGAGGCCGCCGAGGTGACCGCCAGGCCTATGAGGCCTTCGCGGGCCAGCCGCCGGGTGTAGACGGACGCGGCTCCGAAGTGGTTGGAGGCGCGGACACCGACAGCTGCGACGCCGAAGCTCGCGGCCCGCTCGGCCGCGTACCCGGCGGCGGCGAGACCCGCGAGAACGCCGAGGGCGCCGTCCGCGTCGAGGAGTAGTCCCGCCCCCCGGTCCTGTACGACCGTGATGTCGGCCTTGGCCTTGGCCACTCCGCTCGCCAGTTCGTCGAGGTACTGCGGGAGCAGACGCAGGCCGTGCGTGTCGATGCCTCGCAGGGAGGTGTCGACCAGTGCGTCGGCGACCCGTTGGGCGTTCGTGCCGGGAACGTCGGCCGCGGTGAGCGCGGCGGCGGCCAGGGTGCGCGCCGTGCTCTCCTCGATCATCGCCCCGGTCCAGGAGTCTGTGGTCATCGCGGGCTCCAATGCATGAACAGGTGCGGTCCGATACCGGGCATCTCGAAGGGGTCGCCCGCCACCCGGAAGCCGTGTCGGCGGTAGAAACCGGCCGCGTCGGTGCGTGCGTTGCACCAGACGACATCGGCGCCGTCCAGGACGGCATGGGTCAGTGCGGTGCGCAGCAGCGCGGCACCGAGCCCCGTACCACGCGCCTCCTCGAGCGTGGCCATACCGCGCAGCCGGCGCCCCGTGCCGGGCACAAGGCCCGGCACCGTGCGTCCCTCGGGAGGATCCTCGTCATAGAGGGAGCAGGCACCGACCGCACGGCCGGCGCGCAGCGCGGCGAAGTGCCGGGCGCCAGGAAGGCCGTCCTCCGCGTAGGCGCAGTTCTCCGGGGGCTCGCCGGGCCGCAGCACCTGGTGACGGACCGGCCGGATCACCTCCGCGTCGACCGGCCGGACGCGCCAGCCGTGCTCGGCGGGGTCGGGCCGAAAGCCCGAGCCCGGCCGGCCGGGCAGCGTGACGCGGCCGACCGCGTCGACGCCGATGCCCTGTCCGGTGTCGACCGCGTTGAGTACGACCGAGTCGACGTCCAGGTAGTCGGCGAGGGAGGCGAGGTGACCGGTGGCGGACAGACCCGCCGCCGATTCGGGCATGCACCCGAGCATCGTCCTCAGACCGCGTTCTCGGGCGCTGCGCAACAGCGCGAGCGCCGGAGTCGTACCGCCTGCCTTCATCGGCTTGACGTTGATGCCGTGGAAGGCGGCGGCGCAGGCGTCCAGATCGTGAAGAGACGTGATGCTCTCGTCGGCGATGACGGGAATCGGGGCTGCCTCCTTGAGGACCTGGGCGTCCTGCCACGCGGAGCGGGCGAAAGGCTGCTCGACGAGTTCGACGCCCAGTTCGCGCATCCCCTCCAGCGCGGGGAGCGTCCCGGCGAGATCCCAGCCGCAGTTGCCGTCGACGTAGAACGGCGCGTCGGTGTGCCTGCGCAGCTCCTTGAGGACACTCAGGTCACCGGGGTCGGCGAGCTTCACCTTGTACGCGGGCCAGCCGGGCCGCTCGCGCAGCTTGGTGACCATGACGTCGGTCTCGTCCAGGCCGATGCTGAAACTGGAGCGCACGTCCGTCGGAGGTTCCAGCCCGAGTGCCTGCCACAGCGGTACACCGAGCAGCCTGGCCCGCAGGTCGTGCACGGCGGTGTCCAGGGCCGCGAGGATGAACGGTGAGTCCGGCAGGTGGCTGACGAGGACCTTCCAGACCGCGAACGGGTCCTCGGGCTCCAGACCTGACAGTACGGGAGCGAGCCGTCTCAGGTCGGCGTGCATCCGGTCGAGGTCCGAGTTGTAGTGGGCGGTCATGAAGGCGGACGCCTCGCCGAAACCGCTGATGCCGTTCTGCTCCACCTCGACGATCAGGGCATGCTGCACCGGGATCGCCTCGCGGGCGGAGCGCCACAGGTAGCGCTGGGTGATGCTGATCTCGTATGCGGTGACTTTCACAGGGCACCTGCGGGCAGCAGCGGAAGCATCCGCGAAAGGGGCTGTTCGGGGAACCACGAGCCGAGCGCGGGACGCAGTTGGTCGAACCATTCGGCGGTCGAGTCGTACGCGGCGAAGAACTGCCGGCCGACGAGTTCGGGGTCGCGTGCCTGGAGCATCCGCAGCGAGAAGACCCGCTCCCCCGCGATCGTGCTGATGCCGTCGACCACCACCTTGCCGGGCGCGGCCGACATCACCGGCCCGCGGGCGCTGCGGGCCAGGCCGGACACCCCGCGGACGGCCCGGGTGTAGATGTCCAGGGCCCGGACGAGCGGCACCCCGAAGTAGCTGCGGGCGCCGGTGTCCCGCTCCACGAACATGTAGTAGGGCACGATGCCCAGTTCCACCTGCTGCTGCCACATGCGGGCCCAGACGGCCGCGTCGTCGTTCACATGGCCGATCAGCGGAGCCTGCGACCGGATCAGCGCCCCGGTGGCCTGGATCCGGGCGACAGCCTTGCGGACCAGAGGACTTTCCAGCTCCCTCGGGTGCGAGAAGTGGGCCATGACGGCCACGTGCCTGCCCGCCGCGACGCATCGTTCGAAGAGCCGCAGCAGATCGTCGGCGTCGTCGTCCCCGACAAAGCGGTCGGGCCAGTAGGCGAGCGCCTTGGTGCCGAACCGCAGGGTCCGCACCTGTTCCATGGCCGGATCGAGCAAGGGATCGATCCAGCGGCGCAGCACCGGCGTCTTCATGATCATTGGGTCGCCGCCGGTGAACAGGACGTCGGTGACGGCGGGCTTGGTACCCAGGTAGCCCGTCAGATCGGCGGGGTCACGCAGCGCCTGCCGCAGCTCGGCGACGCCGACGAACTGAGCCCACCGGAAGCAGTAGCCGCAGTAGGCGTGGCAGGTCTGTCCCTGCGACGGGAAGGCAAGCACCGTTTCGGCGTACTTGTGCTGCAGGCCGTGCAGTTGACGCCCTTCGAGCGTCGGAACATTGGCCTCCAACTGGTCACCGGGATGGGGGTTCAGGAGCGTCTGCGCCTCGGCGGCCGCCTTGCGCACCACTTCGCGCGATGCGCCGCTGTCCAGCAGCCCCGCGATGGTGTCGTACATCTCAGGCGGCAGCATGTCCCGGTGCGGGAAGGTGAGCCGGAAGATCGGGTCGTCAGGCGCCGCGGACCAGTCGATCAGCTGGTCCGCGACGTACTCGTTCACTCTGAAGGGCAGGACGGCGGACACGACCCGCAGGTCGCGCAGGTACGTCGTCGGCATCCCGCGGTCGCGGGCCAGCCCTGCCAGGCGTTCGTGGGAGAAGAATTTCAACCGAGGAACCTCAGACCGTGTCAGTGAGGGAGACCCGCCATGGCCGGTGGGTGGTGGGGGGTGGGTCAGACGGTGGCGACGTGCGAGCGCGACCAGTCGAAGTCGACCTGGTCCGAAACGCCCAACTGCTCCACCAGGCCATGCAGCCCCGTGTACTCACGCACCAGCCGCTTGCGTCCGGTGTCGGCCTGGCAGTCCGCCAGCATCTCGTGACCTCCGGCGATACCGGCGAGGTCCATGATCGTGTTCCAGGTGGTGTAGTCGTTGGCGACGAAGGCGTCGAGCCCCTCGACCAGCATGTCCAGGAAGAACCGGCGCTGCTTGGGGTCGAGCTTGCCGTAGACCATCTCCGCCAGCACAGCGGAGATGGAGGCGTGGCAGTACTCGTCGCGGTTGTGCAGCTTCGCCGTGGTGCTGTTGATGACCTGGATCTCGGTGTCGTCAGCGAGGAGGTCCAGGTAAGCGTTGATCGAAATCTCGGAGACCGTCGCGAACGCCAGAGTGGTCAACGAACGCTGCCACCGCTCCGGCACGCTCTCCCGCAGCCGCTCGTGCACGCGCGCCGTGTGGGAGAGCGGCAACGCGTGGTCCGGCAGGGCCAGGCCGCGCCGACGCCGGGTCACCGCACTCGCGTTGAGATGCATCAGGGTGTGGTACTGCTCGTCGACCATGGCCTGCGCCAGCGACAGATTGAGCGCCTCGCCCTGGAGCGCGGGGTACTCGCCCTCCATCACCAGAGCGAACGCCGGGTTCGCCACCTTCTGTTCGGCCATGACCGTGTGCCGGTTGTAGGCGATCCATGCCCAGCTCAGCACTTCCGAGCGCTTCTCGGGAGCGAGCGCCTGCCATGTCGGGTGGTCGTGGAAGGGAAGGATGCCCTCCGGGTAGTCGGCCCGCTCCGGCTCGAACAGGTCATCCAGGTCGGGCTCGTCCCGCTTGACCGTGGCTCGTCGGTGCCAGTTGCCCACCAAGCGCCGAATGACGGCGCTCTCCACAGGGTCGGTGGGGTCGAAGCTCGGGACGCCGTCGGGCAGCGCGGCGGCCGGTCCGTCGACGAACTCGCCTTCGGGCTTGTCGCCGGACTCGTCGGTGGGCAGAGGGGAGTCGACGTTCATGAGGTCCTTCATGTAGGGGAGGGCGGTCAGATCTGCTGGGCGAGCCAGTAACGGGTGAGGTGACGCCGCGCGTCCCGGTACTCGGAACGGGCGTGCAGCATCCGCTGGTTGTCCCAGACGAGGACGGCGTTCTCTGGAATGAGGACCGACACCTTGTACTCGCGGAAGAACTCCGCCGCCCGCTCGGCCAGTTCAAGACCGAGCCGCCCGAGCGGAAGGCGGGCCGGATCGGGGACCGCGTCGACCGGAGGGTCGTAGTGGCCGGCCGTGAGCAGGTTGTAGCTGAACCGGATGATCTCCCGGCCGTCGGTAGTGGACTCCACCACGGGACTGCGCACACCCTCGGTGCCGGTGCCGGCGGTGTTGTGCCCCACCCAGTCGATCTGCCGCTCGCGCACGGCCATGGTGTCGGCTTCGTCGAGGCCGGACAGGAAGGCCCGCGCGTCGGCCAGTTCAGTGTGTCCGCTGCCGCAGGTGGCCTGCACCCGGCAGTGCAGGGCCAGATATTGCGGCGGAGGTGACCAGCCCGGCGCCTCGGTGTGCACCAGGATCGTGTTCGTACTCTTGGAGTAACGGCGGTCCTCGAAGCCTGGGGCCGCCTTCACCTGGTAGCGGAGCTCCCCGTCGTACTGGGGTATCAGCTCACCGAACGGGCGCAGGGCCTCGGCAGCCTCCTCGTCGGAGGTGATGCCTTCGATCAGGGTGTAGCCCTGGTCGAGCAGTTCTTGGGCATGCTGATGCACAGCAATGGTCATGGTGTAGCTCTCCCGTGCGAAGGTGTCCGGAATCACTTGAGGCACAACGGAGTGGCAGAAGGCCGGTAGCCGGATGCGGGACTCGTCGGAGTCGGAGCAGGATTCGAGCAGCGGACGGGGAGTCGGCTACCGGGGCCGGGTGGGGCCTAGCTCGGCCAAGTCCTACAGGCCTGGGGGGAGGGATACCCCAGCGTGCCTGCGCGGCTGGGGGTCATGATCTGCTCTCGCTTACGAGATGACAAGGTCCATTCCGATGGTCTGTATGTCCATGGATGCGCCGTTCATTTCCGTGCATGCGCCATTCACTTCACCTCGGAGTCTGCCAGTGAAGCCTCCGTAACCCACGAGAAACACCCGCCAGGATCTTGCACTTACATGATCTTGTGTGGGGGGCGAAGAGGTACAGACCGCCTCATTGATCGTCAGCCAGACAGGATGGTCACGAAGCCTACGATCGTTCACCGCGTCGAGGCGCTCGCCCGGCACAGTCCGCTTGCCGGCGTCAACTCCGTCGAGCGTGGTGTTGTCGCCCACCCAGTCCACCCAGTCCACCCGGAGCGCCTTGCCGGGGATGCAGGCTGCCAGGTCACGGACATCGATCGCCGCGGCATTTCAGGACGGCGGGCTATCGATGTCGCCGGTCAGGGCAGCGTCCAGAACCGGACCGTGACGAGGTAGAAGACGACGACCCAGAAGACCATCGCCACCGCGACGATGCCGAGACCACGGAGGTTGCTCCTGACCGGTTCGTCCGGTGCCGGCCGCAGCCATCGCCCGAGCATCGGGTTCACGTAGTAGGGCATGGTCAGGAAGCTCATGAGGAAACTCGACAGCAGGTTGCCCACGAGCAGGCCGATCCAGAGCGGCATGTGCAGCGGGGACAGAGCGAGCGTCAGCAGCACGACAGTCGGGTACAGGCCGACCCAGACCGCGAGGGAGGTCCTGGTCTCGGAGGGGGGCGACGGTTCCTCCTTGGCGTTGCCCTCGAAGGCGAACCAACTGCCGAACGAGTTGTCGATCGTACGCAGTTTGAAGTCGCTGAACTTCTCGCCCTCGGCCAGGATCCGCTGCCGTTGAGGCGACGTCAGCCACGCGTCGAGGTGTTCCGCGCTGTCGTAGCGGTACAGCGTGGTCCATTCCTCCTGAAGCCCCTCGATGGGGCGGAAGAGCTCGGTCCCGCGAAACCCCTCGAACTTGCTCTCCTCCTCGACCATGTGGTGCTGCCAGGCGAGGAAGTCGTCGACCTGGTTCGGGGAGACGCGGTGCGTGACCACCACGGTGACCAGCGGATCCAGTGACTGGGTGCCGCTGCTGACCACCTGCTGGGTCGCCGGACCGTCGAAGTACTTGGAGCCGACGTCGAGAAACGTCTGCCTGGTCGCGCTGTTGATCCACGCCTGCAGATGCGCCACCGAGTCGAACCGGTACACGACGACCCAATCGGACTGCAGCGCCGTCGGCGGGGAGACCTCGGCGCCGAGGAAACCGGGGTAGTACGCGGCCGCGGCGTTGAGATCCTCCTGCCATGACTCGAACTCCCGCTCCGTCCCGGGCAGGACCTTCTGGCCGATGATCGCCGTCGCCGCGGCGGCTACGTTCCTTTCGCTGTTCATGGCGGCTCAGCCCGTCGGCACCGACTGCTCAGCAGAGAGCCGGCCGTAGATGCGTTCCGGAGTCAGCGGCAGCGCGCGGTAGCGGACACCTGTGGCGTCATGCACCGCGTTCGCGAGCGCGGGAGCCACCGGGTTGATGCAGCACTCCGCCATCCCCTTCGCCCGCAGCGGCCCGACCGAATCCGCCGAGCCCACCAGGAGGACCTCGGTACGGGGGCTGTCGGCGTAGGTGGGGATGCGGTAGTTCCGGAGGTTCGGGTTGACCATGACGCCGTTGCCGTCGACCTGATGGTTCTCGGTCAGCGCGAAACCGACTCCCTGGGCGACACCGCCCTCCACCTGTCCCCGGACCTGCGCCGGGTTGATGATCACCCCGGCGTCGGACGCCTGCACGCTGTACAGGATCCGTATCTCACCCGTCACACGGTGCACGGCGACCCGGAACCCCTGGGTGTTGGAGGTGACGCTCCGGGGCGAGCCGTATGCCTTGCGGGCGGCGGTGAAGCGGATTCCACGTCTCCGGGCCAGCGCGACGAGTTCGGCCAGCGACACCCGCCGGTCCCCGCAGACGACACCGTCGTCGTCCATCGTGCACATCACGACATGGATGCCCGTGTGCGCGGCGGCGAACTGCAGAATGCGGTCGCGCACGGCATTGGCCGCCCGCAGGACCGCATTGCCCGCCACGAAGAGGCCCGCGCTGGCGAAGGCACCGGTGTCGAATCCCGTGCGGTCCGTGTCGGACTGCACCAGCCGGATCCGTGCCGGTGTCGTGCCCAGCTGGTTGGCCGCGATCTGGACATGGGCCGTGGAGGTCCCCTCCCCGAACTCGGCGGTGCCGACGGCCAGTTCGTAGACGAGATCGTCGCCCAGTGTGACCCATGCCTCGGAGAGGTGGTCCGTCGGGGGCGCGGTCTCGTGCAGGGAACTCGCCACGCCGGCTCCGACGAGCCACTCGGGGCCGGGGGCCAGCTGGCCGGCCGTACGAGCCAGGGCGTCACCCACCAGGTCGATGCACCGGCCGAGGCCGTCCTCCGTGAAGACCACGTCGTCGGGGCCCTCGTGCAGCGCGAGCAGGGGCTCACCCGGCCGCACGATGTTGCGTCGGCGCAGTTCGAGCGGGTCGATGTGCAGGGCGCGGGCCAGTTCGTCCATCGCCGACTCCACGGCGAACGCCGGCTGCGTCATGCCGTAACCGCGCAGCGCCCCGCTCGGCACGGTGTTCGTGTAGACGGAGTACGCGTCGTACTTCTTGTTGGGGCAGCGGTAGATCATGACGGCGGCTCCGCCCGCGTACAGCGTTTCGCCGCCGTGGTTCCCGTAGGCACCGGTGTTCGACACGTTGCGTACCTGGAAGGCGGTGAGCGTTCCGTCAGCCTTCGCGCCGAGCGTGACCGTCAGGCTCATCGGATGCCGCGGGGAGGCCGTGGTGAACTCCTCCTCACGGGTGTACTCGAAACAGGTGGGCCGTCCGGTGTCCAGGGTGGCGAGCGCGACCAGGTCCTCCGCGATCACCTCCTGCTTGCCGCCGAATCCGCCGCCGACGCGCTTGCAGAACACCCTCACCTGGTCCGGGCGCAGCGCGAACAGGTACTCCAGCTTGACTTTCGCGATCGACGGTGACTGGGAACTGGTGCGGACGTTCAGCCGGCCGTCCTCCATCCAGGCGATCGAACCGTGCGTCTCCAGATGTGCGTGCTGCACCCGCGGGGAGAAGTACGTGCCTTCGTGGATCACGTCGGCCGCGGCGAACCCCGCGTCGACGTCACCGATGTGCGAGTGGAGTTCGACCAGGATGTTGTGGCCGGGGTCGCGGACGAACGGATCGTGGGAGCCGTGCAGCTGGGGCGCGCCGTCGGCCATCGCCGCCTCCGGGTCGAACACCGCCGGCAGCACCTCGTACTCGACGGCGAGACGCCGGCAGCCCTCCTCCGCCGCCCCGATCGTGTCGGCCAGGACCACGGCGACGCGCTGGCCGGCGAAGCGGACCGTGTCGTCGAGGATGTAGGTGTCGTCCGGGTCGACCAGGTGGTCGGTGTGGATCGCCGTGGTGAAGCGTCTGCGGGGGACGTCTTCCCAGGTGTAGACCCGGTGCACGCCGGGCACCGCGAGGGCGGCGCTCTTGTCGATCGAGAGGATCCGGGCGTGGGCGTGGGGCGAGTGCAGCACCTTGAGGTGCAGCATGCCGCCGATCCACGTGTCCATGGTGAACTCGGCGTGACCGGTCACCACGTCATGGCCCGCGGGGGCGCCGACGCTCGTTCCGACGGCTTTGCCCGGTGCCGCCGTCTCCACCGCGCTGACGCCCTTCACGGCGTCCTCGATCGCCCGGTATCCGGTACAGCGGCAGAGGTTGCCCTTCAACGCCCGTGGCAGATCTGCCTTCTGGTCCTCGGTGAAGGTCGCCGACGTCATGATCATTCCGGCGGTGCAGAAGCCGCACTGGAACCCCGGGGCGTCCTCGAACTGCCGCTGCATGGGATGCGCGGCGCCTGGTCGCCCGAGGCCCTCGATCGTGGTCACCTCACGGCCGTTCGCGCGGAAGGCGGGGGTGATGCAGCTGTGTACAGGCACTCCGTCCAGCCACACCGTGCAGGCGCCGCAGTCGCCCGCGTCGCACCCCTTCTTGACGCCGAAGTGGCCGAGTGCGCGCAGGAACGTGCGCAGACACTGGCCCGGGGCCGGTGCCCGGTCGAATCTCCGGCCGTTCACGATGTAGGTCATGGCAGGTCCCCAGCCGTGAGTTCGCGGCGGATCTCTTCGGCGAAGTGCCGTGACAGGTGCAGACGGTGGTCGGGGGTCCCGTTGGGATCGGCGAACCAGACGTCGGCGGGCAGGGCGTCGATGCTCTGCCGCAGGGTTCGGGCGTCGGGCAGGGACACGAAGGCGAAGCGGACCGGCCGCGTGGTTCCGGCGGTGACGGTGAGCAGCAGGTCATTCCCTCCCGGACGTTGCGTGCCGACGAGGAACACCGTCGAGCGGCCGAGCCGGGTCAGTGTGAAGCGACGGTGCGCGGTGCTTCTGCGCAGCGCGTACTCCGGAATGGTGATGCGCCGGAGGATCTCCCCGGGGGCGAGAATGTTGCGGTGGTCGCCCGTGACGAAATCCAGGGCGTCGACGATGCGTACGGAGCCGTCGGGCCCCCAGAGCTCGTACCGCGCCTCGAGCGCGACCGTCAACGTGATCATCGGGCCGGCGGGCAAGGACAGGCAGATGTTTCCGCCGACGGTCGCCGCGTTCCAGACCTTGAACGAGGACAGGAATGCCTCGCAGCTCTTCCTGAAGAGAATTCCGGCGGTCCAGGTCTCCGGCCATGGAAAGGCGTACAGGTCGCCAATGGTGCAGGTGGCGCTGATCTCCAGTCCCTCGTCCGTCGGAACAAGAGGCTCCCAACGCAACGCCGTCAGGTCGATCAGCCGTCGCAGGTCCGGCTGCTCCGTGGAATAGAGCCATGTTCCGCCTGCGAGCCAGGCGTCGCCCTGGTGCCAGTCCCTGCCTGGCTGCTCGGACGGCTGCCGGATCACTTCGGTGATGGTGTTGAGGTCCATGAACCGACCTACCTGAGAACGGACCTGCGGGAAGGCGCCGTCCCCTGGGGCTGTGGGCATGGAGTTCCCGCCGACCGCGCAAGTACCCCGTGCCGCACCGCCGGGCGGCCGAGCCGCGTAGAGACGGCGGGCGCGCACAGTTTTAACCAGTTTATCGCAGCATGGGGATAACGCCCCGGCCAAACATGGCTGAGCGTGACGGAACCACTCTGGAACGTCACGCCAGTGTTCTTGCGACGCTGCCCTGGACCGCCCCCTCCCGCGCGCAGCGCAAACGCTTCCGCGCCGGCACGTGCTCCTCGTTGACGGCACGCTCGTGCCCACCCGCGACCACAGCACCGCAGAGCAGTCTCATTGGGTGTTGCGGGACGGGACGTTGGTGACGCAGGCCAATGCCGGTGAAACCTAGGTGCCTTGGCGGGCGTCGGTCGGGTAGCGTGCGGGCCATGTCGAGTCCTGAGTCAGACAAGGTGGGGGCTTTCGGTCACGCCGTCAGCCCCCTGAACCCCTGAGCTCGTAGCCTTGTCGTCGCGCCGCATGCTGCGGTGGGACGCGTGTGCCCCTGGGGCTGGCCGCGGTGACGAGATGACCTTCTCGTGCCTCTCCTCACCCCGGAGCCACTCGATGCCTCTCCCGCTGTACCTGCTTGCCCTGGCGGTCTTCGCCATGGGTACCTCGGAGTTCATGCTCGCCGGCCTGTTGCCGGACATCGCCTCAGAACTCGACGTCTCCGTCGGGACCGCAGGCGTGCTCACCTCAGCCTTCGCCATCGGCATGGTCGTCGGCGCCCCCCTGGTGGCCGCGCTTGCCCGCAACTGGCCCAGGCGCTCGACCCTTGCCGGATTCATCCTCGCTTTCGCGGCAGCCCACATCGTGGGTGCCCTCACCACCAGCTTCTCCGTCCTGTTCGCCACCCGGGTCGTCGCCGCACTCGCGAACGCAGGGTTCCTCGCCGTCGCTCTCACGACTGCTGCCACGCTGGTCTCGCCCGACAAGAAGGGACGTGCGCTGGCCGTGCTGCTGTCAGGCACGACGGTGGCCACGATCGCCGGTGTCCCTGCGGGGGCGGTACTCGGCACGTTGCTCGGCTGGCGGGCCACCTTCTGGGCCGTCGCCGCTCTCTGCCTGCCCGCAGCTCTCGGCGTTTTGAAGGGGATCCCCACGGGACGGGAGCAGGCAGAGGCGACTGGCGGGCCGGCCCTGCGAGCAGAGCTAGCCCAGCTCACCCGGCCGCGCTTGCTCCTGGTGATGCTGCTCGGCGCACTGGTGAACGCGGCGACGTTCGCGAGCTTCACCTTCCTCGCTCCCGTGGTGACCGACACCGCCGGGCTGGACGAGTTGTGGATCTCTGTCGCGCTGGTGCTCTTCGGTGCCGGTTCCTCCGTCGGGGTCGCCGTCGCCGGCCGGCTGTCCGACCAGCGTCCCGGTCTGGTCATCGCAGTCGGTGGTCCGTTGCTGCTCCTCGGCTGGCCGGCCCTGGCCATGCTGGCCCACCAGCCGGTCGCCCTGTTCGCCCTCGTGTTCGTGCAGGGCGCGCTGTCGTTCGCGCTGGGCAGCACACTGATCACCCGGGTCCTCTACGAGGCGGCCGGAGCTCCCGCCATGGCCGGCTCGTATGCGACCGCGGCCCTCAACATCGGCGCCGCCGCCGGCCCTCTCATCGCCGCGACCACCCTCAGTACCGCGGTCGGGACCCTAGGGCCGCTATGGGCAAGCGGGCTGCTGGTCGCTGCCGCGCTACTCATCGCGTTCCCCCTCCGCACGGTGGTCGCGACCGGCCGGACCTCGGCAGCGCCGAAGCGGACTTCCTTGTGAGCGGGCTGCTGATCGGCTGCTGCTCGACTACGACGACACGCACGCAGCGGCCCGCCAGCACGAGCGCGGGCGCTGACGTGGCGGAGGGGTCAACCGGTCGGAGCCGGTGGGACGGTTCCCAAGGGACTGGGAGGAGGGCAGGCGGCGTCCCAGGTTCGCGCGTGCACCTGCTTCCACACCTCTGCCCAGTCCGACGGGCACGAACTGGTAGGTGCCGCGACCGGCGACGTGGGGGCCGTGGCAGTGCTCGGGGGCCGGTACACCGGATGGCACTCCACCTCGTACGCCCCACCGGTGCAGTCGGTGTCCGACTCGCCGGCACACGCGGAGACGCCGAACGCCAGTGCCGCAGCGACGCAGACGGCCCCAACTGCCCCCGCCACAGGCGGCCGCTCACGCTTGCTCGTCATGTCCGGCCCCCCGGTCCGTGCGGCAACAGGACGGAACGGTCATTGTGGCGCACCGGGCGTCGGGCCGCGTAGGCCTTCCCCCTACTCGGGGTCGACGATGCGGTCGCTCTCTCCCCACAACACGTGCACCAGGGGCGCGAGTTCGCCCAGCCGCCGGAGCAGGGTGGGGTCGGTCATGGCAGGGCCGGTAGCCGACCAGGGCCGGCACGTCCGGGCTCGGCACGGTGTCGCCGGCCGGTGGCCGCGGCGCCCTGCTGGCTCTCACATGCGGCTACGCCGCCCGAGCGCACCGCCGCCTCGTCAACCGCCCCAGTTCAGGAACTCGATCGCTCCGCGCCGGCTTGGAAGCCCGGGACTGGACGGTGCACGTGCTCGAGACCGCTCCGCTGTCCGCCCGCGGGCAGGCCCTCCCCCGGCGCCTCAGCCGCCCGTGCTCTCCCGCACGATCACCTCGTGCCCGACCACGTGGTCCTGCAGCGGCCCGCCGTCGGGATCGTCGATCCGGTCGATGAGCAGCAGGACCGCGGCGCGGGCGATCTCCCTCTTGTCCGGGGCCACCGTCGTCAGGGTGGGCACGCTGAACCGGGACGCCTCGATGTCGTCGAAGCCGACCACGTCCATGTCCTTCGGCACGCTCACGTTCTTCTCGTGCAGGGCCCGCAGCGCGCCGAGGGCGAGATGGTCGTTGAGGCAGAGCAACGCGTCCGGCGGCGTCCGCTGTTCGAGGAGCGCGGCAGCAGCCCGGGCGCCGTCCTGCCAGTGGTAGGCGTCGACACCGATCACGAGGTCGCTGTCGAAGGGGACGTGGGCCGCCTTCAGCGCCGCCCGGTGGCCGTCCGTGCGCAGCCGGTCGGTGCCCTGGCGGCCACGGACGCGGCCGCCGACCACCGCGATCCGGCGGCGGCCGCGCGCCAGCAGATGTTCCGTGGCGTCGCGTGCGGCCCGTACGTTGTCGATCGCGACATGGTCGGTGCTGCCCTCCGCGGGCCGCTCGCCGAGCAGGACCACGGGCAGCCGGCGGTCGCGGGTGGCGAGGTCCTGGGGCCGGAGCGCGAGCGGGCTGAGGATGATCCCGTCGGAGAACTGGGCGTCGAAGCCGTGCAGCGCGGCCAGTTCACGCTCTCGCGAGCCGCCGGTCTGGTGGAGCAGTACCGTTCTGCCGTGCCGGTCGGCCTCGGTCATCACGTGCTTGGCCAGCTCGGAGAAGTAGGCGACATCCAGTTCGGGGACAGCGAGGGTGATCATGCCGGTGCGGCCCTGTCGCAGCTGACGGCCCGCGATGTTGACCCGGTAGCCCAGGGCGTCGATCGCCTCCCGGACGGCCTCGCGGGTGCGGTCGGAGACATGCTCGAAGTTGTTGATCACGTTGGAGACCGTTTTGGGCGAGACACCCGCGTACTCCGCAACGTCTTTGATCCTGGGTCTGGCCGCCACGCTGTCCATTCCTTCCGTCTGCCGTCCGCGATCGTACCGAGCATCACGAAACGGTTTCGGGCCCGATCCCGCCTCGCTCCGCATATTTACAACGATGTAATCGCCATGGTGCCATGAGCCGCGCACCAACTGGCACCGCATTGACCCGGCAAGGAGCACCATGCCTGTTCCCCGTCCCGAGTACCCGCGACCGCAGTTCGTCCGCGACGCCTGGCTGAATCTCAACGGCACTTGGCAGTTCGAGATCGACCGGTCCGACACCGGCCTGGAACGCGGCCTGCGGGAGCGCGAACTCGCCGACCGCATCACCGTGCCCTTCTGCCCGGAGTCGGAGCTGTCCGGGATCGGCGAGACGGACTTCATGGAGGCCGTCTGGTACCGGCGCACGGTCACGGTGCCCGCCGACTGGGCGAACGCCCGGGTGCTGCTGCACTTCGGCGCGGTGGACCACGACACGACGGTATGGGCGAACGGGACGGAGGTCGCCCGGCACCGCGGCGGCTTCACCCCCTTCTCCGCGGACCTCGGCGCCATCGCCGCTCCCGGCGAGGAGCTGACGCTGGTGGTGCGGGCCCGCGACACCCGGCACGGCTCGCAGGCCCGCGGCAAGCAGGCCACCTGGTTCGCGAACTCGCACTGCCACTACACCCGCACCACCGGCATCTGGCAGACGGTATGGCTGGAGCCGGTGCCGCGCGCGGTCGCCCTGCGGCGGCCCCGGATCACCCCGCATCTGGCGTCCGGCACCTTCCACCTGGAGCTTCCGCTGACCGGCAACGCCCCGGGGCACCGGGTGCGCGCCACCCTAGCCGACGAGCAGGGCGCGATCGTCACCGCCGAGGCCCGCGCCGACCTGGACCTCACGCCGATCCTGACCCTCGCCGTGCCGGAGGACCGGCAGCGCGTGTGGTCACCGGCCGACCCGCATCTGTACGACCTCACCTTCGAGATCGTCGATGCCGAGGGGGCGCCGGTGGACCGCGTGGCCTCGTACGCCGGCCTGCGCTCGGTGTCGATCGACGGCAAGCGGCTGCTCCTGAACGGTGCACCCGTCTTCCAGCGCCTCGTCCTCGACCAGGGGTACTACCCGGACGGCGTGATGACGGCGCCGAGCGACGCCCACCTCGTACGCGACATCGAACTCGGTATCGCCGCCGGCTTCAACGGAGCGCGCCTGCACCAGAAGGTCTTCGAGGAGCGGTTTCTCCACCACGCGGACCGTCTTGGCTACCTCGTGTGGAGCGAGTTCGGCGACTGGGGCTGCGAGGTCGGCGTCCGCGACGACAACCAGCGGCCGGACGCGAGCTACGTCACCCAGTGGCTGGAGGCCCTCGAGCGGGACTACTCGCACCCGTCGGTCATCGGCTGGTGTCCGCTGAACGAGACGTACCAGAACCTGCACGACCGCATCACCCAGCTCGACGACGTCACGCACGCGATGTTCCGGGCCACGAAGCAGGCCGACGGCACCCGCCCGGTGATCGACGCCTCCGGCTACGCCCACCGCGTGCCGGAAACCGACGTGTACGACTCGCACTGCTACGAGCAGGACCCGGTGGAGTTCGCCAAGACGATGCGCGGCCTCGCGGAGGACCGGCCGTACGTCAACACCGGCCCCGAGGGCCGCGTCTGGTCGGTCCCGTACAACGGGCAGCCGTACTTCTGCAGCGAGTTCGGCGGTATCTGGTGGGACGCCACGGCCTCCGCCGAGGCCGCCGGCAACGTTCTTGACGACTCCTGGGGCTACGGTGAACGGCCGCGCAGCGCCGAGGAGTTCGTTGAGCGGTTCACCGGTCTGACGGGCGTCCTGCTGGACGACCCGGACATGTTCGGCTACTGCTACACCCAGCTGACGGACGTCTTCCAGGAGCGCAACGGCGTCTACCGCTTCGACCGCGGCGAGAAGGTCGACACCGCCCTGCTGCGGGCGGCGCAGCTGCGCGCGGCCGCCTTCGAGAACGTGAACTAGCTCAGTCGGTCCTCTCGTTTACATCGATGTATGCCTGTGGGTGGCGGTGTCGGGACGACCCCGCCGCCCGCCGGGAAGGAGCCTCATGACCGGCATACCCGCCCCCGTCGGTCGCCCCGCGCTCACCAGGCGCCGCGCCCTGACGGCCGCGTTCGCCGCCGGGGCGTCGGTCCTCGGCGTGGGCGCGCTCAGCGGCTGCGGCAGCGCACTGGCCGCGGACGACAGCACGGTCCGCCTCTGGGACCTGTTCCAGGGGGCCGACGGCGGCCTGCTCAACGAGATGGTGCGCACGGCGCAACCCGACATGCGGGGTACGCACATCGAGCGCACCGTCCTGGAGTGGGGCACCCCGTACTACACCAAGCTGGCCATGGCGTCGGCCGGCGGGCGCGGCCCTGACGTCGCCGTCGCGCACATGTCACGGCTCGCCGGCTACGCGCCGACCGGGCTCGTGGACCCGTGGGACATGGACCTGCTGGCCGAGTTCGGCGTGCACGAGAGCGACTTCGCCGACGCGGTGTGGAGCCGGACGCAGTACAAGGGCGCGACATACGCGATCCCGCTCGACACCCATCCCTTCATCGTGTTCTTCCACCCGGAGCCGACGAGGAAGGCGGGGCTGCTGAAGGCGGACGGCACGCTGGACCTGGACGCGTTCTCGTCTCCCGACAAGTTCCTCGCCGCCGGACGGGAGCTGGCGAGGGCCTCGGGCAAGGAGGGCATCTCCTTCGGGTACGTGAACGACACCGCGCAGGGGTGGCGGCTCTTCTACGGCCTGTACAAGCAGACGGGCGGCGTCTTCGACCTGCCGCCCGGCGGCCCCGCGAAGGTGGACGTGGACCGGATGGCCGAGGTCATCTCGTTCATGGCCAAGCTGGTCGACGGCGAGGCCAACCCCAAACGGCTCGACTACAACGCGAGCGTGGCCGCGTTCACCAACCGGCAGACGGCGATGGCGCTGTCCGGAGAGTGGGAGCTCGGCACTTTCCGCACCGCGGACACGAAGGTGGACGCAGCTCCCTTCCCGACCGTCTTCGGCACCCCCGCGGTCTACGCCGACTCGCACTCGTTCGTGCTCCCCCACCGCGACGCCCCCGACGCCGGGCACCGCCGCCGCACCCATCAGGCCGTGGCCGCCCTGCTCAAGGCGGGCCAGACGTGGGCGACCGCCGGGCACATCCCCGCGTACACGCCCGTCACCCGTACCAAGGCCTACTCGGAACTGCTGCCGCAGGCCCACTACGAGTCGGCCGCCTCGCACGTGGTCCTCGACCCGGCGGCCTGGTTCGTCGGCGCGGGCTCCGACTTCCAGAACGCCATGTCGCAGGTGCTCCAGCAGGCCCTGCTCGACGGTCTCTCCCCGGACCGCGCGGCGCGGGCGATGGTGCGCCGCGTCAACACCTTCCTCTCCAAGCCCAGCCCGGCCTGACCTCCAGGAGGCACAACGATGTCCTCTCCACGCGTTTCGCCCCGGCCGGGACCGCCGTCGCCGCGTCGGCTGCTGCCCCCGGGCCTGCTCTTCGCCCTTCCCTTCCTCGTCCTGTTCGCGGTCTTCATGCTGTGGCCGCTCGGGCAAGGCCTGTGGATGGCGCTCACGGACCGGGCCCTGTCCGCGCACACCCCGTCCTTCATCGGCCTCGACAACTTCGGTGAGGCGTTCGGGGACGCGGAAATGTGGCGGGCCCTGTGGCATACCGTCATGTTCACGCTCGTCTCCACCGTGCCGCTGGTCGTCGTGGCGCTCGGCATGGCGCTCCTCGTGCACACCGGGCTGCCGGGCCAGTGGGTGTGGCGCCTGGCCTTCTTCGCGCCGTACCTCCTACCGGTCGGCGTAGTCGGCCTGCTGTGGCTGTGGCTCTACCAGCCCGATCTCGGCGTCTACAACCACCTCCTGGACGCCGTCGGCCTCGGCAAGGTCGCCTGGCTGAGCGACGAGTCGGTGGCCCTGTGGGCGATCGCGCTGACGACGCTGTGGTGGACGGTCGGCTTCAACTTCCTGCTCTACCTGGCCGCCCTGCAGTCGATTCCCGATCACCTGTACGAAGCCGCGGCCATCGACGGCGCCGGTGCCTGGCGGCGCCTGTTCTCGATCACGCTGCCGCAGCTCGGCCGCATCACGACCGTCATCACCGTGCTGCAGCTCCTGGCCTCTCTGAAGGTCTTCGACCAGGTGTACCTGCTGACCAAGGGCGGCCCGAACAACTCGACGCGGCCGGTCGTCGAGTACATCTACGACGTCGGCTTCACCGGCTACCGGCTTGGCTACGCGTCGGCGATCAGCTACATATTCTTCGCCCTCGTGCTGCTCGCCTCCGCCGTACAGTTCGCCGTCCTCCGCCGCCGGGAGAAGTGACATGACGACCAGCACCGACGCCCCCGTCCGTCGCGCGGGACAGCGCATCGTGCCCGTACGCCCGCCACGCCGCCCGGGTGGCGCTCCCGGCCGGACGACCACGAACCTGACGCTCGGGGCAGGACGCACCACGCGCGTCCTCGCCCTGGCGGTCCTCGCGGTCGCCGCCCTGATCTGGCTGCTGCCGACAGCCTGGGCGCTGCTCACGGCCTTCAAGTCGGAGGCGGACGCGAGTGATCCGGTGCACTGGATCCGGCCGGAACACGGCTTCACGCTCCAGGCGTTCAGCAGGGTGTGGGAGCGTGGCGATCTGCCGCTGTGGATGCTCAACAGCTTCCTGGTCTCCGTCGCCGTCACCGCGATCACCGTGCTGGTCTCCGCGATGGCCGGCTACGCCTTCTCACGCACCCTGTTCGCCGGCCGCAGGTGGCTGTTCACGCTGACGATCGCGGCGGTGCTCGTGCCGCCGCAGATCCTCATCGTGCCGTGGTTCCAACAGATGCTGACGCTGCATCTCCTCGACACGTACGCGGCGGTGATCCTGCCGCAGACCGTGGCACCCGTGATGGTGTTCATCCTGAAGAAGCACTTCGACTCGCTCCCCGTCGAGCTGGAGGAGGCGGCCCGGATCGACGGCGCCGGACACTGGCGGATCTTCTGGTCGGTGCTGCTCCCCCTTTCCCGGCCGATGCTCGCCGCCGTCGCGATCTTCGTGTTCATCGGGGCGTGGAACAACTTCCTGTGGCCGTTCGTGTCGACGTCCGATCCGTCTCTGATGACCCTGCCCGTCGGCATCACGACGGTGAAGGACGCGTACGGGATTCAGTACGCGCAGTCGATGGCCTCGGCGGTGCTCGCCGCGCTGCCCCTGGTCGCCGCGTTCGTCTTCTTCCAGCGGCACATCGTCAAGTCCGTGGCCACAACCGGCCTGGGCGGGCAGTAGGCCCGTACACCAGGACGAACTCCCGTCTCGGGAAGCCTCGTTGATACCGCACTACGCCCTCTCCTGACCCCCCGGACCTCCGGGACTTACATCGTTGCAAGGAGCCGCTCGTGCACGCACGGTCCCGTACCGCCCTCGTCCCCGCACTCCTCGCCCTCCTCGCGGGGCTGACCTGTGGCCCGCAGGCCGCCGCCCACCAGGAGCCCGCCGAACGGCCGGTGAGTTCCGCGGCCGCGAGCGGCACCTTCCGCAACCCGCTGAACACCGGCCCCGATCCGTTCGTGACATACGCGAACGGGGCCTACCACCTGACCACCACCCAGGGCGACAGCATCAGGATGTGGAGCTCACCGTCCCTGGCCACCCTGCTCGACGCCGACCCGAAGACGGTGTGGACGGACACCGAAAGCTCCCGCAACCAGCACATCTGGGCACCGGAGTTCTACCGCTTCGACAACCACTGGTACCTGTACTACACGGCCGACGACGGCACGGACGACCACCACCGGCTCTTCGTGCTGGAGTCTGCCGGCGACGATCCGACTGGCCCGTACCACTTCAAGGCGAAGCTCACCCCGCCCAACCACACGGGCGACTTCGCGATCGACCCGGGCATCCTCCAGCACGACGGCAAGCTGTACCTCGCGTACAGCGGCATCAACCCGTACCAGCACAACGGACTGAACATCGCGCCGATGTCGAACCCGTACACCGTGTCGGGCGACGCGGTCGCGATCGACGCCGCCGGGGGCTGCCCAGAGGTGCGCGAGGGGCCGGAGTTCCTGAACCGCAACGGGCGTACGTGGATGACGTACTCGACCTGCGACACCGGGAAGCCGGACTACCAGGTCTGGATGATGTCCCTTCCGGACAACGCCGACCCCCTCGTCCCGGGCAACTGGAAGCGGCACCCGGGTCCGGTGTTCTCCCGCGCCGACGCACGCGGCGTGTTCGGCCCGGGCCACCACGCCTTCTTCACGTCCCCCGACGGGACCGAGGACTGGCTGGTCTACCACGCCAAGACCACGTCGACGAACACGTACACCAACCGCACGACCCGCGCGCAGAAGATCTCCTGGAACGCCGACGGCAGCCCGGACCTCGGCACTCCCCTCGCCCTGGGCGCGACCCAGAACCTGCCGTCCGGCGATCCCGGCTCAGGCAACTACTGGATCAACGACGACGGCCGCACCAGCGGCGTCGGCGGCGTGACGTACTCCGGCACCTGGAAGTCGGGCACTGGTTGCGCCGCCCAGTGCTTCTGGAGCGACGACCACTGGAGCGACCGGGCCGGCAACTCGGCGACGTTCACCTTCACCGGCACCCGGATCGCGCTCCTGTCGGTCCAGGACACCGGAAACGGGATCGCGGCGATCAGCGTCGACGGCGGACCCGAGCAGCGCGTCGACTTCTACGGCGCGATCCGCACCGGCGAGACGCTCCAGTACCTGAGCCCGCGCCTGGCCGACGGTCCGCACACGCTGCGTGTCCGGGTCACCGGGGAGCACCGCACCGCGTCCATCGGCTCGTTCATCAGCGTGGACCGTGCCGAGGTCTACAAGGACTGACTCCCGCCGCTTTCCCCACTCCCCCTCGAATCCGACGTCTCGGGTCGGACTGCGTGAGGTCGGGCCGCCGAGGCGATGGGTACCTGCCGCCTCGTTCCCGGACAGGCCGACCACGGCAGGCTGGGTGACCATGAACGACATGAACACGATGCGCGCCATCAGCCAGGACGTCCTCGGCGGACCCGAGGTCCTGAAGGAAGTGACGTTGGAGCGGCCCACGCCGCGTCCGAACGAGGTGCTGGTCCGGGTGCGGGCCGCCGGGGTCAACCCGACCGACTGGAAGCACCGGGCGACCGGCGGATTCCTCGGCGACCCCCCGTTCGTACTCGGCTGGGACGTCTCCGGTGAGGTCGCCGAGACCGGCATCGGCGTGGCCGCGTTCCGGCCGGGCGATGAGGTCTTCGGCATGCTCCCCTACCCCTTCGGCCACGGCTCGCACGCCGAGTACGTCATCTCCCCGGTCCGCGCCCTGACGCACAAGCCCGCCTCGATCGACCATGTCCAGGCGGGCGCGCTGCCGCTGGTGTCGCTGACGGCGTGGCAGGCGCTGACCGAGCATGCCGGCCTGCGGTCCGGGCAGCGGGTGCTGATCCACGCCGCGGCGGGCGGGGTCGGGCACGTGGCGGTGCAGATCGCCAAGGCGCTCGGCGCGTACGTGATCGGCACGGCGAGCGCGGGCAAGCACGACTTCCTGCGGGAGATCGGTGTGGACGAGCCGGTCGACTACCGGTCCACGGACTTCACGCAGGCGGTGCGGGACGTCGACGTCGTCCTCGACACCCTGGGCGGCGAGACGTCCGTGCGCTCGCTGGAGGTGCTGCGACCGGGCGGGATCGTGGTGTCGATCGTGCCCTTCGGCGACCAGGAGTTCTTCGACGAGGCCGAGCGGCGCGGGGTGCGGGCGGTGCGGATGCTGGTGGACTCCGACCGGTACGGGATGCGGGAGATCGCCCGCATGGCGGAGGCGGGGCAGCTGAAGGCGACAATCGCGGAGACCTTCCCGCTGGCCGAGGCCGCCAGGGCACACGAGCTGGGCGAAACCGGCCGGACGACGGGCAAGCTGGTGCTTGTGGTGGACTAGGTTCTGTCGTCAAAGGCCATGCATCAGCCTGAGGGCGGGACACGAAGGCCGCTGCCGTGCCGGCAGCCCATCCAGGCCGCCGGCCGACTGTCAGTGACTGCCTCTACGCTTCCGGCCGTGAACACCGGTGATCTTTCTTGGCAGACCCGTAATTACGGTGGCCTGCATCCCCGAAAAGTGGACCTCCTGCTGGAGCACGGTCACCTGGACCTGGTGATCCGAGCAGCGGAAGAGCGCGGGGAGTGGTTCTGCGCCGAGCGCGCGGCGCAGGAGCTGTGCCGGACGGGCGACTTCGACCGGGCCATCGGGGTGGTCGAGCCGTTTGCGGCTCTCGGGTGGCGGCCGGCCCTCTGGGCGAAGGCGGACGTTCTGTTGCGGGCGGGCCGGACGGACGAGGCCCTGGATCTGGTCCGTCCGGACGAGGAGGGGCGCACCTCGGAGTACGTGTGCCGGGACTTCGCCGAGTTGCTCGTCAGAGCGGGGTGTGTTGACGAGGCCGTCGATCTGCTTGTGCCGCATCTTGGGGGGCGGTGGATCCGGTCGGTGCTGGTGGAGATCACCGAGGGGCAGGGCCGCGACGAGCGGGTGCTGGAGTTGATCGCCCCGCACACCGAGACCGCGCGGCAGGCTCTTGAGGAGAGCCGTTGGGCTTCCAACGACGAGGAAGTCCTGGCACTACAGGCTCGGACGCTGGAACGGATGAACCGCGCCGACGAGGCGATACGCGTCCTCGGTGCGGACATAGCCGAGAAACGTTATGGCACCCAGAAGACCCTGACCGCCTACGCCGAACTGCTGTCACGTCACGGTCGGCTCGACGATCTGCGCGAGATGGCCACCGGAGAGCACGCCCACACCGTCCTGGGCATCTTCGCCGGTGCCCTCCGCGACTGCGGCCGGGCCGACGAGGCCGAGACGGTGATGCGGGAGGCCATCGCCGCTGACGGCTGGGTCGGGTATCGGGCCTGGCTCTCCGCGATTCTGCTGCAGGACGGCCGGTTGGACGATGCGATCGCCGTGGCCGAACCCGGCTTCAGCTGGTACGACTGCTCCAATCTCCTGGCCCGACTCGTCCAGACGCTCCTCGACCGTCCCGAGGAGCTGCTCTACCTCCTGGATCACCCCCTCACCGTTCCCCACCACGGCCACGAGGAGTTCCAGCACTGGTGGCGGGCCTTCGCTCTCGCCGGCCTCGGTCGCGCCGAGGAAGCGCTCGCCGTGGTCGAGACCCACCCGGCCCCGTTCAGCGACCCCCGGCTCGTCAGGGCCGACCTCCTCAATACCGCCGGTCACCTCGCGCAAGCCGAGGCGGAACTGCGGGATCTGGGTACCGTCGCAGCACGTGAGGATCTGTTCGAGATCCTCGTCAAGCAAGGGCGAGCGGCCGAGGCGGTCACCGTCCACCCCATGGTCGCCGAGCAGCGTGCCGCCAGGGCGAAGACCGCATCCGTCCCCCTGCGGGAGGACGGGTACTCTACGGAACCCCCCTTTTTAAGGGTTGTCCCGTAAATGATCTCCGAGTCTGCTCGGGCGTGGTGCCGCGGTGCGGGCCGTTCGTCTATCCGGCGAGGGCGAGGTTGTGCATGCGGGCGATGCCGAGCATCGCCTGGTGCACTCCGTCGCCGCTGAGACGGCAGTCGCGGAGAATCTTTCAGGTCTTCATGCGGGGGATCGGGATGGTTACCGCGACCGCTGCCGACCGGGGGTGGCGGCCACCGCCGCGCCGGCCCGCGCCTCCGCCGAGCACTCCCGCGGGGCTCCGGAGGAGAATGGGACTCCCGGCTCAGGTGAGGTGGTGGCGATGCCCCCTGGCATCTGCGCGACTATCACGACGACGATCTCGACCAGGCCATCCAGATCTGGGACCAGAGCCGTCAGGCCGAGGCGGAGTCGGTGTTCCCGGTCTCGGAGGTGATGGCCGCGGCCAAGGCCGGTCAGCCGGCGGTGGTCGCCCTGGTGGGCGACGAGCTGGTGGGCATGGCCGTGGCCCAGGCGGACGGCAGACGGGCGTGGGTCGTCCTGGTGGCGCTGGCCTCCCGCTGGCGTGAGCGCGGGATCGGCAGCGCGCTCCTGGCCGAGCTGGAGCGCCGGCTGCGTGCCCTGGGGGTGAGGCACGTCAGCGCGCTGCTGCCCGCGGGCGCCGCCGGCACCCAGGCCCTGGAGAACTCCGGCTACCGGCTCCGCGAGGGCCTGACCTACTACGAGAAGCTCGAACCGCCCGGCGCCGACAACGCCGACGTACTGGCGGCGCTCGGCGGGCGCATGCTGCCCGGCGGCCTCTGGGACGCCATGGCCGGCATGGAGCGGGAGAAGCAGATCGTCGAGCGCCGTGTCGTGCTGCCGCTGACCGAGCCGGCGCTGGCCGACCGCTACGGTGTGGCCCCGCCCAAGGCGATCATCCTCTTCGGCCCGCCCGGCACCGGGAAGACCAGCTTCGCCAAGGCCGTGGCCTCCCGGCTCGGCTGGCCGTTCGTGGAACTGTTCCCGTCCCGGCTCGCCACTGACACCGGCGAGGGCCTGGCGTCGGCGCTGCGGGAGGCGTTCACGGAGCTGGCCGAGCTGGACTCGGTGCTGTTGTTCATCGACGAGGTGGAGGAGATCGCAGGTGCGCGCTCCGGCAAGGCGGTCGATCCCGGGCACGGAGTGACCAACGAGCTCCTCAAAATCATCCCTGGTTTCCGTGAGCACGACGCCCGGATGCTGGTGTGCGCCACGAACTCGGTGCGCTCCCTCGACGCGGCGTTCCTCAGACACGGCCGGTTCGACTACGTCATCCCCATCGGCCCGCCGGACCCTACGGCCCGTGCGGCGATCTGGGCCCGCTACCTCAGGGCGGCCGGCGACGCAGTGGACATCGGCCGCCTGGTCGCGGCGAGTGAACTGTTCACCCCGGCCGACATCGAGTTCGCCACGCGCAAGGGGGCGCAGGCGGCGTTCGAGCGCGAGATCACCGAGCGCGGCGGCAGGCCGGCCGGCACCGACGACTTCATGACGGCCATCGCCGACACCCGGCCGACGCTCACCGCCCGCGCGCTGGAGGAGTTCACCGAGGACATCGGGACGTACAGCCGCCTGTGAGCCGGCCCGGCGCGAGGCCGCTGGACCGCCGAGCAGTGGCTCCAGGGGGTCGGCGGTCGGCGGTCGGCACAGTCGAGGAGCTGGTCACGCGACGAGTTCACTGCTCCGGGTCGTGGCCCGTCCGGCGAAGTCGGCGGCGGCGCTGGGGAGTTCCTGCAGTCGGGCGACCTGCGATCTCGTCCGAGCAGCCCGCGAGCCGAGCTTCGCCATCAGGACGCTGCAAGGTGCCTCGCACTGCGGCGTCGGCCAGTTCGAGCGCCTGGATGCGTGTGGGAGCCAGGCTTGCCAAGCGCGCCTGCTCCTATGAGCTTTCAGCGAGTTGACGCACTTTCTGTCAGCGACAGGCCACGTCAGAGACCTCCTGCCGCGCGCCGCTCACTCGGCCACGCGTCCAGCTCGCGACCGACTTCGCGGTTCGGCTGTCCGCTATTGACCCGTGCATCGCCCAGACGGTGGAAATTCTGGCCGCCCGCGAGGTTTGACAGCCGCTTCGCCGTGCATACGTGGCGTTGACGAAACCTTTATCTGAGCAGCTAGGAGACATGTCGTGGGCATCATCGCGTGGATTCTCATTGGCCTGATCGCCGGGTTCATCGCCAAGGCGATCATGCCGGGGAAGGACCCGGGCGGGGTCATCATCACGATCCTGATCGGTATAGCGGGCGGTCTGCTGGGCGGCTTCCTCGGCAAGGTCATCTTCGGTGTCGACTCCATCGATGGTTTCTTCGACCTCTCCACCTGGATCGCGGCCATCGTCGGCTCGGTCATCCTGCTGATCCTCTACCGCGTCATTACGGGCAACCGGCGACGCGCCTGACCGCTCCGTACTCCACAACGCGTTGAACGGCTCCTCCCCCATCTGGGAACGGAGCCGTTCGCCATGTGTGGGCTTGCCCTCCGTCGCGCTCGAGTCGCGACGCCGCCCGCACCCGCCGGCCCGACGACCCCCAGTCGTATTGCTCCCGCTGGTCCGGGCACCCCCGGCCGAAAGGTGTAGACCCCACCCGACGGGGCAGTTGGGAGCAGACCTGACTGCCGATGTCATCGGCGCGTCGTGCCGTCTTATCTGTGGAGGAAACTGCCATGTTGCTGCCGGCCGAGAAGAACCTGCGTGCAGTCCTGGCACGCTTCGCCGCCGCACGCATCGACCATGACGCGCTCCCCACTCCCGAGACCGGCCGGATGCTGCAGGAGTCCTCCGAGACGCTTCGCGCCATGACCGGCACCCACACCGTCAAGGACGCCCTGCGCACCGCCGACGCGATGCTGGAGCAGTACCGGGCCGACCGCAGCGGCATCGCCCAGGCCGACGAGGCCCTCGCCGCATAGCCGAACCGGGGACGAGGTGCGCGAGCGGCAGCTGCCCCTTCCACCTGGACGCGCAGTACGGCCGCGGCGGCGAAAGCCCCACCGAAGTTCCAGAGCGGCGTAGCCTCTGCCGCGAAGATGTGGCCGGGGTGATCGAGCAGCACCTCATCACGGTCGGGGCAGCGTCCACGACCACCGTCGCCCGCTGGACAGCCGCGACCAGTTCACCTGGCAGAGCGTCACAATCGCCGCCATCGGCTTCACCGTCACGCCGACAGCCGCCTTCACCGACTACGGCAAGTACCGCGCACGCAGCTGCCTCCCGCTCCAGACCGCCGATGCCAGCGAGGAAGAGGCCAACGCCTTCACCCGTGGCGGCTCCGGTCCGGATCACCGCGTGACGGGTTCGCCGGTGTCAGCGAACGCATCCGTCGCCGCGCTACGCCCGAGCCAAGGCGTCGGTCGCCTGCCGGGCGGCCCGGTCCGCGGCCGTCGTGCACTGGTCACTGCCCGCCGGGTCCGGTTCATGTGCACGCTCCGAGTGACCGTCGCACTTCAGCGCGGCTGGTCACGGTCGTGTGGTGGCGGAGGTGGCCTGGGTGGTGGCGCAGACGGTGCCCCGGCCCTCGACGATGGCACAGGCCTGGACACCGGTGAGGGAGTCCACGTGGGCCATGGGGGTGTGGGCGGTTTTCCCGGTCTGCTGGCGGTACTCCTGTGAGTTCTCTTCGTCGTGCTGGACCGTGAGCATGATCCGGTCTCCGGGGGAGGTGCCGCTCATCCTGGCCCAGGCAGCGTGGCAGCGAGCGCTGTAACGCAGTTCGACGAGGACGCCGTAGCCGCGGCCGGTGTATGCCGTCGTGGCGTCCTGCGCGCACACCGTGGTGGTCGGCTCCACGGACGTACAGGAGACGCCGCTGCAAGTGGAGGGCGGCGCATGGCGGGCTGCTGCCGCTGGTGTCGACCGGTGGTCCTCTCCACCGGCTTGGGCAGAGCCGCTGGAGTGCTGCCAGACCAGGAGCGCGACGACCAGGGCGACGACCACACCTGATGCGGTGAGGATCGTCACCATGGTCCTCTTCGTCGGGGTCTCGGCCGGTGCCGGTAAAGGTGCTCGGGCCGTCGTCGCCGGGGATGCCGGTGGCACGGACCGCTTGGGGAAGCGACCGCGCTCCGTCTCCGCGCGCTGGTGCAACCCCAGGGCCCGGTCGAGTTCCGTCTCGCTCCGTGGCGCTTCGGCGGCCTGCGTGCGAATGCGCCACAGCACCTGAATCGCCTCGACAGCGGGAAGCGTGGCACCCGATTCCCATCGCGAAACCGTCGGTTGTCTGGTCCCCAACTTCTTGGCGACCGCGTTCTGGCTCCGGTTGCTCTCCTCGCGCCAGCGCTTGAGCGTCTGCCCCAACTCGATTGCTGCGGCAGTCGGCGGCTCCTGGCCGCTGTCGGCGTCGTCTCGAGGCTGGGTGTCCACCCGCACGCTCCCTCTGTTCACATTCAAACACCAGGTCAAAGCCCATACGCGCAACCGTGTATATGCGCGTATGACCGGTACCGCGCTCAGCGTAGAACCGGCTCCGAACATGGTCCAAGGTTGTCGTCAGCCGGAGAAAACGTCCCGGCAGACCCCCTCCCCGGTAGTCCCTGGCCGCGCCATGCCCTGGCGCGTCACGGGCCTGCCCGGAGACATGACACGAAAGGACGAACCCTCATGAACGCGAAGTACCGCACGACCTTGCGGATCACCGCCGCCACAGCCGCCTCCGTCGGGATGCTCTCCGTACTGGGCCTGACCACACCGGCCGGCACTGCCGCCGCCCACGACGTCGGCACCACCCACCCGGGCCACGTGGCCCAGCCGCTGAACGCCGCCCACACGGGGAAGAAGGCCGCCGGTGCCTCGCACGCCCGACACTGGCCCACGCTGCGCTCCGGCAGCCGTGGCCCGGCGGTGAGGGCGGCCCAGCACCTGCTCACCGCTCGGGGGCACGCGGCGAAGGCAGACGGCGTGTTCGGCTCCCGCACCACCGCCGCGGTCAAGGCCTTCCAGCGCCAGCACCACCTCAACGCCGACGGTGTCGTGGGACCCGACACCTGGAACGCGCTGGCGAACGACGGTACCGGCACCACGCCCCCGCCGCGCGGGTACATGCTGAAGTTCACCAAGAACCGGAATGCCCCGGGCAACTCGAAGCTCGCTCTCTACCGCGACGGCCGACTCGTCAAGAGCTACCGTGCCGGGTCCGGCATGGGCAGCACGGACGAGTGCGCCCGCAACGTCGGCTGGCTGCCCAGCGGCACTTACAAGGTCCTCGGGCATCAGACCAACCGCAACACCAAGATCAAGGGCTATGCCATCCGCCTCGAGGACATGCCGTGTCACACGAAGCGGGGCAAGAGGGGGATCACGCGCGGGGACCTGTTCATCCACAGCAACATGACAAAAGACGGCGAGAGCCGCTGGGGCAGCTACAAGTCCAACGGCTGCATCAAGCTCACCCCCGCCGACATCAAGAATCTGTTCGCCCGCCTGAACCAGGCCCACTGGCCCAGGAACCTGACCCTCCGGGTCAGCTGACATCACCACCCCTCGGGTAGGGGCTTCCCGGGCGCATTGCCGGGGAAGCCCCTACCGGCGACACGGGCCCGGTAACCAGGGGGACCTCAGGCGAGGTTGATCTGTCCGGGTCGCGCTCGGCCTCGAACGCCGACTCGTGATCGATCACCGGCAGGTCAGCCGGCAGTATCCGCACGCAGGGCCGCCGTGAACGGGTGGGAGCGGCGCGAGGAGCAAGCTCGGCGGTAGGACCGCGAGCCCGGGGCCGAGGCCCATGGCGGCGGGGGCGGCCGCCACCGGCATGCTCCCGGCTCCGGGAAGACCACGGACCCGGCCCGATCACATCGTCGCGGATATTACTGATCAGGCACTTTCCGGCTTGATTGGCAAACGGCCGAGAACCGCGGACCGCGTCGGACAGTTCGCGTCTCGGACGACACCCGGCGCCGTCGCGGCCGCTACGCCTGCTCTACTGTGCGAGGACCGTGTGCGGCTGTCCGTTGGTTGTCCGGTGTCAGGCGGTTGATGCGGTAGACATCCGGCACGCAGAGGTTCAGGACGGTCGCAGCCGCGATCATTCCTGCACAGGTCAACAGCACTGCCTGGCTGCTCCAGGAGTGGGCCGCGAGAGCGGTGATGAGGTAGCCCACGGGAATGGCGAGGCGCTCCCCCACGCCGTTGAGGGCGCTCATGCGGCCCTGTTCCGTCTGCGGAACACGTTGTTGGAACGCGGTAGTCCAGGCGACGATTGCGACATCGAGCCCGATCCCTGCGAGTGTGGTGGCCGGCAGGACGAGAGACAGTGGCACCGTGCAGGCCATGGCCGCCAAGGGGAGCGCGAGAGCACCGGCCGCGACGACCGCGACCGTGAGCAGTCGGTACGGCTTCCAGCGCAGGCAGACGAGGGTTCCCACCAGCAGACCGCAGGTGAAGGCCGCCTGGATCAGGCCCCAGTCGCGGGCACCGGCGTACTGCTCCGCGGCCACGAGCGGGCCGAGAAGCTGGAAACCTGCCAGCCACGCGGAGACCAGGACCGTGCCGACGGCCGTGTAGGTCCACAGCCAGG
>NZ_MUNH01000220.1:0-3042 GCF_002154615.1 Streptomyces recifensis | reverse complement strand
CCAAGGCCCCCACCGTCGAGCAGCTCACCCTGCGCATGGAGGCCCTCGCCCACCCCGCGCGCCTGCGCCTGTGCCGCCACCTCGCCCGCAGCCCGCACAGCACCAGCGAACTCGCCGACGCGCACGGCATGTCCGCGCCCGAGATATCCCGCCACCTGGCCGTGCTCAAGAAGGCCGGCCTGATCACGAGCTGCCGCCAGGGCCGTTACGTCCAGCACCAGTTGGACCTGGCCGCCGTCTCCCGGCTGGGCAGCGACTTCATCGAGGGCGTACTGCGCTGAGCCCTAGGGCTGCCCGCCCGCCCGGACCAGCCCCGTCTCGTAGGCGAGGACGACCACCTGGACCCGGTCTCGCAGCCCCAGCTTGGTGAGGATGCGGCCCACATGGGTCTTCACCGTGGCCTCGGAGAGGACCAGCCGGGCGGCGATCTCGCCGTTGGAGAGCCCCTGGGCGACCAGCACCATGACCTCGCGCTCGCGCTCGGTGAGCCGGGACAGCTCCGCGTGCCGGGGTTCCTGCACGGCCGAGGGCAGCATCGGGGCGAACCGGTCGAGCAGCCGGCGCGTGGTGGAGGGCGCCACGACCGCGTCCCCGCTGTGCACCGCGCGGATCGCGCTGAGCAGCTCGCCCGGCGGCACGTCCTTGAGCATGAAGCCGGAGGCGCCCGCCTTCAGCCCGGAGAACGCGTACTCGTCCAGGTCGAACGTGGTCAGGATGAGCACCTTGGGCGGCTCGGGCTCGGAGCAGATGCGCCGGGTGGTCTCCACCCCGTCCAGCTTGGGCATGCGCACGTCCATCAGGACCACGTCGACCGGGGTGGTGCGCAGCACCTGGAGGGCCTCCACCCCGTCGCCCGCCTCCGCCACGACCTCCATGTCCGGCTGGGCGGCGAGCACCATCCGGAAACCGGTGCGGAGCAGCACCTGATCGTCGACGAGCATCACGCGGATCGCCATCTGGGGTCCTCTTCCGTGTCCTTCTCGGGGCGTGCGAACTTCGGGTGTGCGGGCTTGAAGTGTGCGGGCGCGTTCGTGACAGGTGTCAGTGCGCCGGTTTCAGCGGGAGCAGCGCGCTGATGCGGAAGCCGCCGCCGGGGCGCGGCCCGGCGTCCAGGGTGCCGCCGACCATGCCGACCCGCTCCCGCATGCCGATCAGGCCGTGTCCCTGGCCGTCCGCGCCGCCCTCCTCGTACAGCTCGTGCGGCGCGCCCTTGCCGTCGTCCTCGACCAGCAGGCCGAGCCCGTCGTCGAAGTACACCAGCCGGACGCTGGCGCCCGCCTCGGGCCCACCGTGCTTGCGGGTGTTGGTGAGCGCCTCCTGCACGATCCGGTACGCGGTCAGCTCCACCCCGCTGGGCAGCGGGCGCGGGGTGCCCTCGACCTTGAAGTCCACCGGCAGCCCGGCGTCGCGGCACTGCTCGATCAGGTCGTCGATCTGCTCCACGTCGGGCTGCGGGACGTACTCCCCGCTCTCCTGGTGCTCACCGGTGCGCAGCACGCCCAGCAGGCGGCGCATCTCGGCCAGCGCCTGCCGGCCGGTGGAGGAGATCGTCTCCAGCGCCTGGCGGGCCTGGTCGGGGGCGGCGTCCAGGACGTAGGCGGCGCCGTCGGCCTGTACCACCATGACCGAGACGTTGTGCGCGACCACGTCGTGCAGCTCGCGGGCGATCCGGGCGCGCTCGGCGGCGACGGCGACCTTGGCCTGTGCCTCGCGCTCCTTCTCCAGCCGGGCGGCACGCTCCTCGAGCTGGGCGAAGTAGGCGCGGCGGGTGCGCATGGAGTCGCCGAGCACCCAGGCCAGCGCGAACGGCACCGTCTGGAACACCGCGAGCGCGATCTGGCCGAGCCCGCTGACCTGCTCGTTCGGCCAGCGCAGTTGGGCCAGCGAGGCCGCGACCAGGCTGGTGGCCAGCGCCAGCCGTGAGGCCCACAGGGCGCCGCTGGCGGCGACGGTGTAGACGACCACCAGCATGGTGAAGTCGGCGACGACCGGCTCGACGTCGAGGATGAGCTGCGCCAGCCCGGTGGCCAGCACCGCGACCAGCATCAGCTCCGGCAGGCGGCGGCGCAGGGCCAGGATCACGCACAGCACGGTGGAGATCGTCCAGGCCGCGGCGAAGGAGCCGTGGTGGTGCGGGGCGCCGTCCATGTTCACCACGCTCACGCCGGAGAGCCCGAGCAGGACGACGGCCCAGAAGCAGTCGACCCCTGTGGGGTGGCGGCGGAGGAAGTCATAGAGGCGCTGCACCTCATCAGCGTAAGGAAACCTGGTGCGCGCACGGGTCAGCCGGAGGGGCGATCCGTGCCCGGCACACGTACGCCGCAGGGTGGATGCCCCGGTCCTCTGTACGCATAGGCCGACCCGGTGGGTGTACGCCTAGGCTGACCCGGTGCGGGAGACATCGGAGCAGGGCTGGCGGGACGCCATGGAGGAGGCGCTGTACGGCCCCCGGGGCTTCTACCGGCGCCCCGAGGGACCCGCGGGTCACTTCCGTACCTCCGTGCACGCCTCGCCGCTGTTCGCCGCCGCCGTGGCCCGGCTGCTGTGCCGGGTGGACGGGGCGCTGGGACGGCCCGAGGCGCTGGACTTCGTCGATCTCGGTGCCGGGCGCGGGGAACTGGTCCAGGGGGTGCTGGCCGCGCTGCCGGAAGAGGTGGCGGCGCGCACGCGGGCGTACGCCGTGGAGGTCGCGGACCGGCCTGCGGGGCTGGACGACCGGATCGCCTGGCGGGCCGAGGTGCCCGAGGCGGTCACCGGGCTGCTGTTCGCCAACGAGTGGCTGGACAACGTGCCCGTGGACGTGGCCGAGACCGACCGGGCGGGCGTGGCCCGGCTGGTGCTGGTCGCGCCGGACGGCACCGAGCGGCTCGGGGAACCGGTGACGGGCACGGAGGCGGAGTGGCTGGCCCGCTGGTGGCCGCTGGCCGCCGAGGAGGGACTGCGGGCGGAGATCGGGCTGCCGAGGGACCGGGCCTGGGCGGCGGCCGTCGGCCGGGTGGAGCGTGGGCTCGCGGTGGCCGTGGACTACGCCCACACCCTCGG
>NZ_MUNH01000219.1:0-4233 GCF_002154615.1 Streptomyces recifensis | reverse complement strand
CGCGGTCAGCGCGCGGTGCAGCGGGGTCCGCGCGGTGGTGATGCCCTCCGCCATGGCGACGTTCAGCAGTTCCGGCCAGTCGGCGGTGCGCCGGAAGCCGAGCGCCTCGGCGGTCAGGACGGCTTCCTCCAGCGCGGTCAGGGTGTGCCCGGGGTCGGTGAGCAGGGCCAGCGCCGGGCCGTCGCCCTCGGGGCCGCGGCCGTCGGCGGGCAGTGCCTCGACACGGCGTACCCGCTCGGCCATCGGTGGGTGGGAGTCGTAGCGGGACTCCGGCTCCTCGGGGAGCCCGGCGCGCAGGTCCTCCAGCTCACCCGCGCGGGCCGTCAGCAACGCGCCGAAGCCGCCGAAGAACTGACCGCGCGGCGGCAGCGTCCGGGCGGGCAGGCCGAGGGTGGCGTACGAGTCGAGGTAGAAGCCGTGGGCCGCCGAGAGGACCGGAATCTCGCGCAGCGCGGCGGCGGTGGCGTCGCGGCCGGCGATCCGGGCGGCGGCCAGGTCGGCGGCGAACTCCTGCCCGCGCGCGGTGCTCAGCGAGGCCCGCAGATAGACCCTGGCGTACCAGGTGTAGAGCCGGGCCATCCCCCGGTACAGCGCGCCGGTGTGCCGGGTGTCCACCTCGCGGGCCTTCTTGCCCTTGGCGATCCGCTTGGCGGCGGTCCGCTCCTGGCGCTCGCGCTCGTCGGCCACCTTGCCGTCGGCGGTGGCGTGGAACTGCTCGACGACCCGGCTGATCTGCGCCCGGCCGCGCACCACGATCGCGGAGAGCCGGGTGTCGCCGGCGGTGAAGTGCCCGTACTCGTGGCCCAGGACGGCACGCAGCCCGGCCTCGCTCAGTCCGGTCAGCAGCGGCACGCCGAGGGTGAGGGTGCGCGGTCCGGGGCGCAGGCCGAGCAGCTTGGCGTCCTCGCGCACGGAGGCGTTGACGTCGGAGGTGAGCAGGATGCGGGCCGGGGCGTGGGTGCCGCTCGCGTCGGCCACCTCGCGCACCAGCGCCCAGAGCCGGGGCTCGTCCGCCTCGCCGACCTCGACGGCGGCCGGGTCCTCGGCCGCCGGGATGCGGAGCATGAACATGCCGCGTACGACGGGGACGGCGAGCAGCACCGTGACGATGGCGATCTTGACGGCCCCGATGCCGTGCAGCCCCCAGTGGTAGAGGGCGACGTCGACACCGGCCAGTGCCGCCAGCAGGACGAGGCTGATCAGATAGAAGCCGGACAGCAGGACGAGGGCGCGCAGCGCGCGCAGGGTTGCGCCCATCGGAAAAGATCCCCCCACAGGAAACCGGCCGAGCCGGAGCAAGACGAACGAGGCGCACACCGCCGTACGGTGCCGCCGCCCGAGTGTGGGGGCCTCGGGGCCGGGCAAAGCAGGTGCAAAGCCCAGGGCAAGCGGAGTATGCCCCACCGCAGGTCAGCGGAGCAATATCGGAGTGCCGGCCGGGTGGCCGGTGTCAGCCCGGCAGGGTCGCCGGGTTGCCGCCGTTGGCCTCGTAGCCCGCGACCGCCAGGGCCCGGTAGACCGCGAACGCCTCGGCCGGGTCCTCGGAGAGGCTCCACGGCAGGGCACCGACATGGCCGTCCACGTGCACCAGCTGGTCCATGGCCTCGGCCCAGCGCTCGGCCCGCACCAGGAAGAACACCAGCAGATGCCGTACGTGCGCCAGCATCGGGTCGTCCGGCCGGGCGGAGTGCACCGCGTGCAGCGCGCCGTGTATCGCCCTGACCACGACCTCGCTGCGGTAGAACCCCGCGACCAGGTTCACCTCCGGCAGATGCTCGAAGACCGCGAACAGCGGCAGCGCGGCCAGCAGCGACCCCTCGGGCGCGCGGGCGGCGGCGGCCTCGGCGAAGGCGTACGCCTCCTCGCGCGAGCCGTGCCACTTCTCGCAGGTGTAGTGCAGCGCGGCCAGGTGGGCGCCCATGTGGTGCGGGGCGAGGCCGAGGATCTTCCCCCACAGCTCGTCGAACTCCGGCCGGGACCAGCCCAGGCCGCGCGCCACGGACAGCATCACGAGGTGCGGCACGGGGTCGCCGGGGGCGGCGAGCGCGGCTCGCTCACACGCGTCGCGCGCCTCCTCCATGATGATCCGGAAGTCGTCCGTGCCCGGTACCGACGTCCGCCACGCCTGCTGCGCGAGGAACTCGGCGTGCACCGCGGCGCCGCCCGCGTCCTTGGGCTGCTCCGCCCGCCACACCCGCAGCCACTGGCCGCCCGGTGTCTCGTGCACCCCGCCCGGCCGCTCGCGCAGCTCCAGCGAGGCCGCCCCGGCGAACGCCTGCACCCGCTGCCAGCGCCGCTCGCCCTCCGCCTCCGTCCCCGCGAGGAGCTGGGAGGCGGCGCGGTAGTCACCGGTGCGGCCGACCAGGTCCAGCACGTCCAGCAGGTCCTGGTCCGGGCCCGGCATGCGCACGTCCAGCTCCTCCTGGCGCAGGAATCCGTACCGCTCGGGGTCGGCGGCGTCCGGGTGGCCCGGATGCACACGCTCGATCCCGCCGCGCCCGCGCCGGATCAGCGGGAGCAGCGCGCAGACCAGCAGGGCCAGCGCCAGGAGGAGCCAGAGAGTCGCCATGCGTCAAGCGAACCAGATCCCGCCGACACTTGGCCAACCCCTCCGGCGAGCCTGTGGAAAACTCCAGCCGGCCCCGCTCCGAGCCCGGCGTCCGTCATCATCCCCGCGAGCGCACTACGCTCGGTGCACATGAGCGACAGGCACATCAGCGAGCACTTCGAGACTCTGGCGATCCACGCGGGCAACACCGCCGATCCCCTCACCGGCGCGGTCGTCCCGCCCATCTACCAGGTCTCGACCTACAAGCAGGACGGCGTGGGCGGACTGCGCGGCGGTTACGAGTACAGCCGCAGCGCCAACCCGACCAGGACGGCGCTGGAGGAGAACCTCGCGGCGCTGGAGGGCGGCCGCCGCGGTTTCGCGTTCGCCTCCGGCCTCGCCGCCGAGGACACCCTGCTGCGTACGCTGCTCAGCCCCGGCGACCACGTGGTCATCCCCAACGACGCCTACGGCGGCACCTTCCGGCTGTTCGCCAAGGTCGCCTCCCGCTGGGGTGTGGAGTGGTCCGTCGCCGACACCAGCGACCCGGCCGCCGTGCGCGCCGCGATGACCCCGCGCACCAAGGCCGTCTGGGTGGAGACCCCCTCCAACCCGCTGCTCGGCATCACCGACATCGCCGCCGTGGCCCAGGTCGCGCACGCCGGCGGGGCGAAGCTGGTCGTGGACAACACCTTCGCCACCCCCTACCTCCAGCAGCCGCTGGCGCTCGGCGCGGACGTCGTCGTGCACTCGCTGACGAAGTACATGGGCGGCCATTCCGACGTGGTCGGCGGTGCGCTGATCGTCGCCGACGAGGGGTTGGGCGAGGAGATCGGCTTCCACCAGAACTCGATGGGCGGCGTCGCCGGCCCGTTCGACTCCTGGCTGGTGCTGCGCGGCACCAAGACCCTCGCGGTGCGCATGGACCGGCACAGCGAGAACGCCACCAAGGTCGCCGACATGCTGTCCCGGCACCCGCGCGTGAGCAGCGTGCTCTACCCGGGCCTGCCGGAGCACCCCGGCCACGAGGTCGCCGCCAAGCAGATGCGGGCGTTCGGCGGCATGATCTCCTTCCGGGTCACCGACGGCGAGGAGGCGGCCGTCTCGGTGTGCGACCGCACCCAGATCTTCACCCTCGGCGAGTCCCTGGGCGGCGTGGAGTCCCTCATCGAGCACCCCGGCCGGATGACGCACGCCTCCGTCGCCGGTTCGCTGCTGGAGGTCCCCTCCGACCTGGTCCGTCTCTCCGTCGGCATCGAGAACGCGGACGACCTGGTCGAGGACCTCAAGCAGGCGCTCGACAAGTAGGCGGCCTACCAGCCGGTAACGGGCGGGGTCGTCAGCGACGGCGGCTCCGCCCACGGCCTGGTCAGCGCGGCCCAGGTGAGGAAGGCGACCGCCGCCGCGCACAGCACCAGCCACAGCAGCCGCCGCCCGGCCCGCCGCAGCCGCAGCAGCCGGGCCCCCCGGCGCACCGCCTCGCCGGGCAGCTCCGGCGGCACGCCCACCGGAACCGCCTCCATCAGCCGCCGCACCGCGACCTCGCGCTCGGGCCGGATCACGGCTGGAGCCGTCTCAGGAGGGGGCCGCCCGCGCGCGTGACGGCTCCGGGCGGGGGATGCAGCACCGTGGCCGTCGCCCGGTCGCAGAGCGCGCGCACCCGCTCGGCGGGCAGGCCCAGCAGG
>NZ_MUNH01000218.1:0-11233 GCF_002154615.1 Streptomyces recifensis | reverse complement strand
GGCGTGCGGTCGGGTCGTCCGCGTACTGGACGTACGTGGGCGATTCGGTCGTGCGGCGAGGTGCCGTGCCAGGGGTCGCGGGCCCGGGAAGATCGGCGAGACATCCCCTAGGGCCTGTCCGAGGAGCTCATCTCCCACACCAGCAGTTCCGCCGGCGTCACCCCCACCGCCGCCAGACCCTCGGCGCCGGTGATCCGGGCCGAGTCCCCGGGGCCCAGCGTCTCCCCCGCGAGGCCGGCCTCACCGCGCACCACGTGGACGTAGAGGTGCGCGGCGTCCGGCATCGCCGTCCGCTCCCCCGCCGCCAGCCGCCGCACGTGCAGCATCGCGCCGGCGCCGGGCAGGGCGTACGGCGTGGAGTCGGCGATGCCCGGCACCACCTCGTACGACGGCTCCCCGCCGGGCTTCAGCGGGGCCAGCCACATCTGCACGAAGGTCAGCGGGACCGTGCCGTCGTTGCGCTCGACGTGCCGGACGCCCGCGGCCGCGCTGAGGTGCTGCACGTCACCGGGGCGGACCACGCTCTCGTGACCGGCCGAGTCCCGGTGGGTCAGCTCGCCCTCGACGACCCAGGTGACGATCTCGGTGTGGCTGTGCGGGTGCTCGTCGAACCCGGCGCCGGGGGCGAGCCGTTCCTCGTTGCAGGCGATCACCGCGCCGAAGCGCAGGTTCGCGGGGTCGTAGTGCGGCCCGAAGGACAGGGCGTGCCGGGAGTCGATGCCCGCCTCCGGGTCTCCTCCGTGGTAACGCTCAGCGGCGCGCCGTACCTCCATCACGCCCCCACGGTAGTGCGCGCGGCGCCCGTGCCGCAGGCAAGTACCGGCCGGTGCGGAAGGGCGAGACGGACCCGGCGGCACATGCGCGCGTCCCGATAAGGCAGTCTTGTCCCCGTGCCCGAACCCGAATCCCACCACAGCGACCCCGCGGTACCCGCCGTCCACCCGCACACCGCGACCCTGCGGCGGCTGGAGAAGTCCTCCGGCACTCTCGCCGCACAGGCCATCGCGCGGATGGACGACACCCTGCCGTGGTACCGGGCCATGCCCCCGGAGAACCGGTCCTGGATCGGGCTCGTGGCGCAGGCGGGCATCGCCGCCTTCACCGAGTGGTTCCGGCACCCCGAGGCGCCCCAGGCCATCTCGACCGACGTCTTCGGCACCGCGCCGCGTGAGCTGACCCGCGCGATCACGCTGCGCCAGACCGTGGAGATGGTGCGCACCACCATCGAGGTCATGGAGAGCGCCATCGACGAGGTGGCCGCGCCCGGTGACGAGCGCGTGCTCCGCGAGGCGCTGCTGGTCTACGCCCGCGAGATCGCCTTCGCCACCGCCCAGGTCTACGCCCAGGCCGCCGAGGCACGCGGTGCCTGGGACGCCCGGCTGGAGTCGCTGGTGGTGAACGCGGTGCTCAGCGGCGAGGCCGACGAGGGCGCGGTGAGCCGGGCGGCGGCGCTCGGCTGGAACTCGCCGGAGCACGTCTGCGTGGTGCTCGGCACCGCCCCGGACGGCGACAGCGAGCTGACCGTGGAGGCGATCCGGCGGGCCGCCCGGCACGCCAAGCTCCAGGTGCTCACCGGTGTGCTCGGGGACCGCCTGGTGGTGATCGCCGGCGGCAGCTCGGTGCAGCCGCTGAACGTCGCCAAATCGCTGATCGGGCCGTTCGCGCCGGGTCCCGTGGTAGCGGGGCCGGTCATGCACGACCTCCAGGCCGCGACCCGGTCCGCGCAGGCCGCCGCGGCCGGGCTGAAGGCCTGCACAGCCTGGCAGGACGCGCCCCGGCCGGTGCTGGCGGACGACCTGCTTCCGGAGCGCGCCATCGCGGGTGATCCCAGTGCGCGCGAGCAGTTGGTGGAGGAGATCTACAGACCGCTGGAGGAAGCGGGCTCGGCGCTGCTGGAGACCCTGAGTGTCTACCTGGAGCAGGCGAGCAGCCTGGAGGGCGCGGCGAGGATGCTCTTCGTTCACCCGAACACCGTGCGCTACCGGCTCCGACGTGTGACTGACGTCACCGGCTGGTCGCCCTCCGATGTACGATCCGCCTTCACGTTGCGGATCGCCCTGATCCTGGGGCGGCTCACCGATGGGGAGTTCCAGCCCTAGCCTTTTGTCGGGGGCCCACAAAAGCCATCCGAGTTATTCGTCCTTGTCCCCACGGGCGGCTTCGGCCGTCTCCAAGAGAGAGTGTGAGAGTGCTCGTACTCGTCGCTCCCGGCCAGGGTGCCCAGACGCCCGGCTTCCTGACCCCCTGGCTCGAACTCCCCGGTGCCGCCGACCGTGTCGCCGCGTGGTCCGACGCCATCGGACTGGACCTCGTCCACTACGGGACGCAGGCCGACGCGGAGGCGATCCGCGACACCGCCGTGGCTCAGCCGCTGCTGGTCGCCGCCGGACTGCTGTCCGCCGCGGCACTGGGTGACATCGCGCCGGGCGCGGTCGCGGGCCACAGCGTCGGCGAGATCACCGCCGCCGCCTTCGCGGGCGTGCTGGACGACGTCTCCGCCCTGAGCCTGGTGCGCAAGCGGGGTCTGGCCATGGCCGACGCCGCCGCGATCACCGAGACCGGCATGTCGGCGCTCCTCGGCGGCGACCCGGAGGTCTCCGTCGCGCACCTGGAGAAGCTGGGCCTGACCCCGGCCAACATCAACGGCGCCGGCCAGATCGTCGCGGCGGGCACGCTGGAGCAGTTGGCCGCGCTCGCGGAGGACAAGCCGGAGGGCGTCCGCAAGGTCGTCCCGCTCAAGGTGGCCGGTGCCTTCCACACCCGCCACATGGCGCCCGCCGTCGACACGCTGGCCAAGGCCGCGGCCGAGCTGGCCCCGGCGGACCCGAAGCTGACCTACGTCTCCAACAAGGACGGCCGCACGGTCGCCTCCGGCACCGAGGTGCTGGAGCGGCTGGTCGGCCAGGTCGCCAACCCGGTCCGCTGGGACCTGTGCATGGAGACCTTCAAGGAACTGGGCGTCACCGCGCTGATCGAGGTGTGCCCCGGCGGCACCCTGACCGGCCTGGCCAAGCGCGCACTGCCCGGTGTACGGACGCTCGCCCTGAAGACCCCCGAGGATCTCGACGCGGCGCGCGCGCTCATCGCCGAGACCGCGACTCCTGCCGCTGACGCGGCGGGCGCCTGACAAGGAGCCCATGCCAATGGCGAAGATCAAGCCCAGCAAGGGCGCCCCGTACGCGCGCATCCTCGGGGTCGGCGGCTACCGCCCGACCCGGGTGGTGCCCAACGAGGTGATCCTGGAGACGATCGACTCCTCCGACGAGTGGATCAGGTCCCGCTCCGGGATCGAGACCCGGCACTGGGCGGGCCCGGACGAGACGGTCGCCGCGATGTCCATCGAGGCGGCGGGCAAGGCGATCGCCGACGCGGGCATCGACGCCGACCGGATCGGCGCCGTGGTGGTCTCCACCGTCTCGCACTTCAGCCAGACCCCGGCCGTGGCCACGGAGATCGCGGACAAGCTGGGCACCGACAAGGCCGCCGCCTTCGACATCTCGGCCGGCTGCGCGGGCTTCGGCTACGGCCTGACCCTCGCCAAGGGCATGGTGGTGGAAGGTTCCGCCGAGTACGTGCTCGTCATCGGCGTGGAGCGGCTCAGTGACCTGACCGACCTGGAGGACCGCGCGACGGCCTTCCTGTTCGGTGACGGCGCGGGCGCGGTCGTGGTCGGCCCGTCCCAGGAGCCCGCCATCGGTCCCACGGTGTGGGGCTCGGAGGGCGACAAGGCCGGCACCATCAAGCAGACCGTCCCGTGGGACCGCTTCCACGTCGGGGACGTCTCCGAACTCCCCCTGGACAGCGCGGGCAACATCAAGTTCCCCGCGATCACGCAGGAGGGCCAGGCGGTGTTCCGCTGGGCCGTGTTCGAGATGGCGAAGGTCGCCCAGCAGGCGCTGGACGCGGCCGGGATCTCCTCGGACGACCTGGACGTCTTCATCCCGCACCAGGCCAATGTGCGGATCATCGACTCGATGGTGAAGACTCTGAAGCTGCCGGAGCACGTCACGGTCGCCCGTGACATCCGTACCACCGGCAACACCTCGGCCGCGTCGATCCCGCTCGCCATGGAGCGGCTTCTGGCGACCGGCGAGGCCAAGAGCGGCGACACGGCGCTCGTCATCGGATTCGGGGCGGGTCTGGTCTACGCCGCCACGGTCGTTACCCTCCCCTAGGCACTCCGTGCCGGGCCACCCGGTCCGCCACGGGGACAAATGCCACCTCACTGTCTGAACATCGAAGAAGGAGAGCGCCTGACATGGCCGCCACCCAGGAAGAGATCGTCGCGGGCCTTGCCGAGATCGTGAACGAGATCGCCGGCATCCCCACCGAGGACGTCAAGCTCGACAAGTCCTTCACGGACGACCTCGACGTCGACTCCCTGTCCATGGTCGAGGTCGTCGTCGCCGCCGAGGAGCGCTTCGACGTGAAGATCCCCGACGAGGACGTCAAGAACCTGAAGACCGTCGGTGACGCCACCGACTACATCCTCAAGCACCAGGCCTGAGTCACCCTCGGACCTAGCTGCTAGGCCCCGCCACCCGGCGGTGGCGCCGTAGATCCCGCATCTGTTGGAGAAAGAATTCCCGTGAGCCCGACCAATCGCACCGTGGTCGTCACCGGTATCGGCGCAACCACACCGCTGGGTGGCGACGCAGCTTCCACCTGGGAGGCCATGCTGGCCGGCCGGTCCGGCGTCAGCCGCCTGGAGCAGGAGTGGGCGGCCGAACTGCCGGTTCAGATCGCCGCGCAGATCGCCGTCGAGCCGGGTGAGATCCTCCCCCGGCCGCAGGCCCGCAAGCTGGACCGGTCCGCGCAGTTCGCGCTGATCGCCGCTCAGGAAGCCTGGAAGGACGCCGGTTTCACCGCCAAGGCCGGTGAGGACCAGTCCGTGAACCCCGACCGCCTCGGCGCGGTCATCGCCTCCGGCATCGGTGGCGTGACGACCCTCCTGGACCAGTACGACGTGCTGAAGGAGAAGGGCGTACGCCGGGTCTCCCCGCACACCGTGCCGATGCTGATGCCCAACTCCCCGGCGGCCAACGTCGGTATCGAGCTGGGCGCGCGCGCCGGTGTGCACACCCCCGTCTCGGCCTGCGCCTCCGGCGCCGAGGCCATCGGGTACGCGATCGAGATGATCCGCACCGGGCGTGCGGACGTGGTCGTGGCCGGTGGTACCGAGGCCGCCATCCACCCGCTTCCCATCGTCGCCTTCGGCAACATGATGGCGATGTCCAAGAACAACACCGACCCCGAGGGCGCGTCCCGCCCCTACGACTCGGGCCGTGACGGCTTCGTGCTCGGTGAGGGCGCCGGCGTCATCGTGCTGGAGTCCGAGGAGCACGCCAAGGCGCGCGGTGCCCGGGTCTACGCCGAGGCGATCGGCCAGGGCATCTCGGCCGACGCGCACCACATCACGCAGCCGGAGCCCTCGGGCAACGGCATCGCGCAGGCGCTGCAGAACCTGCTGGACTCGACCGACCTGAAGCCGGCGGAGATCGTGCACGTGAACGCGCACGCGACGTCGACGCCCCAGGGCGACGTGGCCGAGGTCAAGGCGCTGCGGAAGGTCTTCGGCGACGACGTCGACCACATGGCCATCTCCGCGACCAAGTCGATGACGGGTCACCTGCTGGGCGGCGCGGGCGGTATCGAGACCGTCGCGTCCATCCTGGCCCTGGTCAACCGCACGGCCCCGCCGACGATCAACGTCACCGAGCTGGACCCCGAGGTCAACGCGGACGTCGTCGTGGGCGAGCCGCGCCGGCTGCCCGAGGGCCGGATCGCGGCGCTGAACGACTCGTTCGGTTTCGGCGGCCACAACGTGGTGCTGGCGTTCCGCACCGTCTGATCCGAAGCACACGGAGAAAGGCCCCCACCGGTCGGTGGGGGCCTTTCTCGCGTACAGGTGTGACGGCGGCTCAGACCACCTGGTGGAGCCAGCGGACCGGGGCGCCCTCGCCCGCGTGGCGGAAGGTCTCGAGTTCGTCGTCCCAGGGCTTGCCGAGGAGCTTGGAGAGTTCGGCCTCCAGGTCGCTCTCGCCCTGGCGGCTGCGATGGAGGGCGGCGCGCAGGCGGTCCTCGGGGATGAGGATGTCGCCGTGGATGCCGGTGACGGCGTGGAAGATGCCCAGTTCGGGGGTGCAGCTGTAGCGCTCGCCCTCGGCTGCGGCGGAGGGCTCGGCGGTGACCTCGAAGCGGAGCAACTGCCAGCCGCGCAGCGCGGAGGCGAGCTTGGAGGCGGTGGCCGCCTCGCCCTGCCAGGAGAACTCCGAGCGCCAGGTACCGGGGGCGGCGGGCTGCCTGATCCAGTCCAGGCTGACGCGCGTGCCCAGCACCCCGGCGATGGCCCACTCGACATGCGGGCACAGCGCGCGCGGCGCGGAGTGCACGTACAGAACTCCACGTGTCGTCACCGGAACCTCCGGGCTGAGCGGGACATCTTGCGGGCTGGTCGAGCGGCCATGACGCGACGGCCGCGTTGATGGCGAGGCTACCTTGCGGGGATGCAAGGAGTGTGACGTACCGTCGGTCCCGGTGCCAGGAAACCTTCGCCATTCACCCAGGGGGACGCTTGTACGGGGGTGTGCCGTTCCAGCGGGGGCGGACGGGAACCCGCGCACGTTGTGATGGGTGGGCGCACCGGCGGTCGGTGCGCGAAGGAGCGAGGAGACCTGCGGGGATGCGGAAACCAGGCCACCGGGCGCGGGCCGTCCTCGCCGTGCTGACGGCGGCCGTGCTGGCGAGCGGCTGTGACTCCGTCCGGGGCGGTGACGCGGGTACGGGCGTGTCCCGGCCCTCCGCCAGGCCCTCCCCGGTGTGGAACGCGCACCCGGACTCGGTCGCGGCGGTGGGCGACTCCATCACCCGCGGGTTCGACGCCTGCCAGGTGCTCGCGGACTGCCCGGAGGTGTCCTGGGCGACCGGCGCGGACGCCGGCGTGGACAGCCTGGCCGTACGGCTGCTGGGGCGGCAGGGCGCGGCCGAGCGGGGCTGGAACTACGCGGTGACCGGCGCCCGGATGGCCGACCTGCCCGGTCAGATGGCCGAGGCGGTGCGGCGCCGCCCGGAGCTGGTGACGGTGATGGTGGGCGCCAACGACGCCTGCCGGTCCTCGGTGTCGGCGATGACCCCGGTGGCGGACTTCCGCGCCGACTTCGAGCGCTCGATGGCGACACTGCGCAAGGAGCTGCCCCGGACACAGGTGTACGTGGCGAGCGTGCCGAACCTGCTGCGGCTGTGGTCGCAGGGGCGGGCCGACCCGCTGGGCAAGGAGGTGTGGAAGCTGGGCATCTGCCCCTCCATGCTGCGCGGCGCGGACGACCTGACCGAGGCGGCGACGGTGCGCCGCCAGGAGGTCCAGCGCCGGGTGCGGGCGTACAACGCCGTGCTGGCCGAGGTGTGCGCGAAGGACGAGCGCTGCCGCTCCGACGGCAACGCGGTCTTCGACTACCGCTTCGGCACCGGGCAGTTGAGCCAGTGGGACTGGTTCCACCCGAGCCTGGACGGTCAGGCCCGGCTCGCCGAGATCGCGTACCGGACGGTCACGGAGCGCAGACCGTGACCTAAGGTTTCCCACATGGGCGAACTTTTCGGCACACTTTCCGACGGGACCCCGGTGCACCGCTGGACGCTCGAGCGCGGTGGGGTACGGGTCCGGGTGCTGTCGTACGGCGGGATCGTGCAGTCGGCCGAGGTGCCGGACCGGGAGGGGCACACGGCGGACGTGGTGCTCGGCTTCCCCTCCGTACAGGGCTATGTGGACCATCCGGGCCCGTACCTGGGCGCGTTGGTGGGCCGGTACGCCAACCGGATCGCGGGCGGCCGCTTCCCGCTCGACGGGCGGACGTACGCGCTGGCCCGCAACAACGGGCCCAACTCGCTGCACGGCGGCGACCGGGGCTTCGACCGGTACGTGTGGGACGCGGAGCCGGTGGAGCACGGGGTGCGGCTCAGCCGGGTCAGCCCGCACGGTGAGGAGGGCTTCCCGGGGCGCCTTCACGTCTCGGCGACGTACACGCTTCAGGAGTCGGGTGCGCTGCGGATCGCCTACGAGGCGGTGACGGACGCGCCGACGGTCGTGAACCTCACCAACCACTCGTACTGGAACCTCAGTGGCTCGGGGCACGCGGGCGGTCATGAGCTGCGGCTGGCCGCCTCGCGGTACACGCCGGTGGACGACGGGCTGATCCCGGTGGGCGAGCCCGTGGACGTGACGGGCTCGCGCTTCGACTTCCGCGCCTCCCGCAAGGTCGGCTCCGGGTACGACCACAACTACGTGCTGGACAAGGGCGTCACGCCGGCGGCCGAGGAGGTGGCAGAGCTGTACGACCCGGCGTCCGGGCGGGTGCTGACGGTGGCGACGACCGAGCCGGGCCTCCAGCTCTACACCGCCGACCACCTGGGCGCGCCGTTCGCGCCGGGCGAGGGGATCGCGCTGGAGACCCAGCACTTCCCCGACTCACCGAACCGCCCGGACTTCCCCACCACCCGGCTGGAGCCGGGCGAGGTGTACCGCTCCGCGACGGTGTACGGCTTCGGGACGCGCTGAGCCGCCCCGGACAGCATTCAGCCCCGGTCCGGGTGTCAGGTTCCGGGACCGGGGCTGGTGTCGACGGTAATCCGCGCCGGGCGGCCGGTGGCGCAGGATCGCGGGTCCGGGCGGGTTCTCCTACGAACCCTTCACTCCCGTGTCACGACTTCGCCTTCTCGCCCGCCGGGCCGGGGTCAGGCGGTGACCGGCTGGTCGCTCTCCGGCTGCTCCTCGGCGAGGGGTTCGCCGAGGAGGTCACGGGTCAGCAGGGTGGCACCGGCGACCGCGCCGGGCATCAGGAACACCGCGACCACGGGGACCAGGAAGGCGAGGCCCAGCGGGACGCCGAATCCCCAGGCGAGCATCTTGCGGGAGCGCAGCAGGGCGAGCCGGGCACGCAGGTCGACGTCCCGGCGCTGGAGGGCCACGGAGGTGAGTTCCTCGGTGAGGAAGAACCCGGTGACGAAGAAGCCGAGGACGGGTACGACGGTCTGGCCGACCACGGGCAGGAAGCCGAGCGCGAAGAGCAGGATGCCCCAGACGCAGGCCCGTACCAGGATGCGCAGGCTGTCGCGGGCGGAGATCCACAGGTCGCGCCACATCGGCCGGTCGGAGCTGGGCGCGGTCCCGTCGGGCGAGACGTCGGCGTCGGTTCGCTCGGAGAGGCTCTCGTAGAAGGGCTGGCCGATGAGCAGGGTGGCCGCGGTGAAGGTGAGGACGGCCAGCAGCAGGGCGAGGGCGAACAGCACGACGGTGAGGAAGCCCCTGAAGACGCCCTGCCAGGGACCGGACCAGTCGTCGGCGAACGGGGTCGCCCAGGTGACGGCGTCGGAGCCCCACACGCCGAGCGCGACCAGCACGGCCACGTAGAGGACGAGGGTGATCAGGCCGGGCAGCAGGCCGAAGCCGTACTGCCGTCCGTGCTGTGCCACCCACCGCTGGCCGTTGAGGAGATGACGGAACCCCACCCCGAGATCGCGCATGGCGGGGACTTTACCCGCAGCCGTGGGTTTCAGGCGTCGAGCATGCGGCGGAGCAGGTCGCGCAGGGAGGAGCGCTCGGCGGTGGAGAGGCCGGCGAGGGGTTCGCGGGCGAAGTGCAGGCCCTCGCGGAGGTCGCGGGCGACCCGCAGGCCCTCCTCGGTGGCGGCGGCGAGCTTGACCCGGCGGTCGGCGCTGTCCGGGCGCCGCTCGACCAGGCCGCGCGACTCCAGCCGGTCCACGATCCCGGTCACGTTGGACGGCTCGCACTTCAGCCGCTGGGCGAGCTTGCGCATGGGCAGCGGCTCCAGGGCGAGGAGACTGAGCAGACGGGCCTGCGGCCCGGTGAGCGCGTGGCTGGCCGCGGCCTCCTCGTAGTCCGCGTAGAAGCGGGCCACGACGTCGCCGATCAGCTCGACGACCTCCATGGTCAGGGGGTCGGCGGAGCGCCGACGGACGGTGGGGTGCGGCGGCTGGGTGGACATGCCCTCCAGGATACCGGGTTACTTGACATCATGAAATATTTAGGAGCATGGTTGTTTCAGGTACTGAAGTAAATTGAGGAAGAAGGTCGACCCCAGATGTCCGACTCCCCCGCCCTTCCCGCCGTGAGCCGTGAGTGGCAGTTGCTGCGTCGTCCCGTGGGCTGGCCGAAGCCCGAGGACTTCGCACTCGTCGAGGTGCCGATGCCGGTGCCCGGCGAGGGCCAGGTGCTGGTACGGAACGAGTACCTCTCGGTGGACCCGTACATGCGGGGCCGGATGAGTGCCGCGAAGTCCTACTCCGCCCCGTTCGAGCTGGGTGAGCCGATGGAGGGCGGCGCGGTGGGCGTGGTCGTCGCCTCCGACGTCGAGGGCATCGAGCCCGGCGACCATCTGCTGCACTTTCTCGGCTGGCGCGAGTACGCGGCCGTGGACGCCAAGAAGGCCGTCAAGGTCGACCCGGGCGCCGCGCCGCTCTCCACCTACCTCGGCGTGCTCGGCATGACCGGCCTGACCGCGTACGCCGGCCTGCTGCGCACCGCCGGGTTCAAGGAGGGCGACATCGTGTTCGTCTCCGGCGCGGCCGGCGCGGTGGGCAGCCAGGTCGGCCAGCTCGCCAAGCTCAAGGGCGCCTCGCGGGTCATCGGCTCGGCCGGGTCCGACGAGAAGGTGCGGCTGCTGGTGGACGAGTACGGGTTCGACGCCGCGTTCAACTACAAGGACGGCCCGGTCGGCGAGCAGCTCCGCGAGGCCGCGCCGGACGGCATCGACGTGTACTTCGACAACGTCGGCGGCGACCACCTCCAGGCCGCCATCGCCGAGCTGAACCTGCACGGCCGGATCGCCATCTGCGGCGCGATCTCGGTCTACAACAACACCGAGCCCGCCCCCGGCCCGAACAACCTCACCCGGCTGATCCAGACCCGCGGCCGGATCGAGGGCTTCCTGGTCGGCGACCACTACGACCTCCAGCCGGAGTTCGTCCGCGAGATCGCGCCCCTGGTCGCGTCGGGCAAGCTGAAGTACCGCGAGACGGTCGTGGACGGCATCCAGAACACGCTGGAGGCGTTCCTCGGGGTGCTGCGCGGGGACAACACCGGGAAGATGATCGTCAAGCTCTGACCGGCGTCCTGCGCCGGCTGCCGGCCGTCGGACCTCGCGGAGGCCGCATCCCCGGACGGGGGGTGCGGCCTCCGCCATGTCTCAGCCCTTCAACGCCGCCTCGTGCACGGCGGCGG
>NZ_MUNH01000217.1:0-9009 GCF_002154615.1 Streptomyces recifensis | reverse complement strand
CCCGAGCACGGCGAAGGGCCGCACCCCCGTCACCGGGAGTGCGGCCCTCGACTGCGTGGCGCCAGACCCTAGTTACGGATCAGGCTGCGCAGCACGTACTGCATGATGCCGCCGTTGCGGTAGTAGTCCGCCTCGCCGGGGGTGTCGATGCGGACGACCGCGTCGAACTCCACGCCGGTGTCGGTCGTGACCTTGACCGTGCGCGGGGTGGTGCCGTTGTTCAGCTCCTCGACGCCGGTGAAGGAGAAGGTCTCCTCGCCGGTCAGGCCGAGGGAGGCCGCAGTGGCGCCCTCCGGGAACTGGAGCGGCAGCACGCCCATGCCGATGAGGTTCGAGCGGTGGATGCGCTCGTAGGACTCGGCGATGACGGCCTTGACGCCGAGCAGCGCGGTGCCCTTGGCTGCCCAGTCGCGGGACGAGCCGGAGCCGTACTCCTTGCCCGCCAGCACGACCAGCGGGATGCCCTGGTCGATGTAGTTGCGCGAGGCGTCGTAGATGAAGGAGACCGGCCCGCCCTCGACGGTGAAGTCGCGGGTGTAGCCGCCCTCGGTGCCCGGCGCGATCTGGTTGCGCAGGCGGATGTTGGCGAAGGTGCCGCGGATCATGACCTCGTGGTTGCCACGGCGCGAGCCGTAGGAGTTGAAGTCACGACGCTCCACACCGTGCTCGGTGAGGTACTGGCCCGCCGGGGTGTCGGCCTTGATGGCGCCGGCCGGGGAGATGTGGTCGGTGGTGACCGAGTCGCCCAGCTTGGCCAGCACACGGGCACCGGTGATGTCGGTGACCGGGGACGGCTCCGTCTGCATGCCCTCGAAGTAGGGGGGCTTGCGGACGTAGGTGGACTCGGCGTCCCACTCGAAGGTGTTGCCGGTCGGGATCGACAGGGCCTGCCACTGGGCGTCGCCCGCGAAGACGTCCTGGTAGGACTTGGCGAACATGTCCTCGCCGATGGCGTTCGCCACGACCTCGTTGACCTCGGCCTCGGAGGGCCAGATGTCCTTGAGGAAGACCGGGTTGCCGTCCTGGTCGATGCCCAGGGCGTCCTTGGTGATGTCCACCTTCATGGAGCCGGCCAGGGCGTAGGCGACCACCAGCGGCGGGGAGGCCAGGTAGTTCATCTTGACGTCGGGGTTGATCCGGCCCTCGAAGTTGCGGTTGCCCGAGAGGACCGACGTGACCGCGAGGTCGTGGTCGTTGATGGCCTTGGAGACCTCCTCCGGCAGCGGGCCGGAGTTGCCGATGCAGGTGGTGCAGCCGTAACCGACCAGGTTGAAGCCGACCTTGTCGAGGTAGGGCGTCAGGCCCGCCTTCTCGAAGTAGTCGGTGACAACCTTGGAGCCGGGGGCGAGGGTGGTCTTGACCCACGGCTTGCGGGTCAGGCCCTTCTCGACGGCCTTCTTGGCGACGAGCGCCGCGGCGACCATGACGTACGGGTTGGAGGTGTTGGTGCAGGAGGTGATGGCCGCGACCGTCACCGCACCGTGGTCCAGCTCGTAGGTGGTGCCGTCGGGGGCGGTCACGGTGACCGGGTTCGACGGGGTGCCGTTGGGGGCGATGGCCGGGGAGTCGGAGGCCGGGAAGGACTCCTTGCCCGCCTCGTCCACGACGTCGACGTAGTTGAGGACGTCCGACTTGAACTGCTCGGCGGCGTTCGCGAGGACGATGCGGTCCTGCGGGCGCTTCGGGCCGGCGATGGAGGGGACGACCGTGGAGAGGTCCAGCTCCAGCTTCTCGGAGAAGTCGGGCTCGGCCTTCGGGTCCAGCCAGAGGCCCTGCTCCTTGGCGTACGCCTCGACGAGCGCGACCTGCTGGTCCGAACGGCCGGTCAGGCGCAGGTAGTTCAGGGTCTCGTCGTCGATCGGGAAGATCGCGGCGGTGGAGCCGAACTCCGGCGACATGTTGCCGATGGTGGCGCGGTTGGCCAGGGAGGTGGCGGCCACGCCCTCGCCGTAGAACTCGACGAACTTGCCGACCACACCGTGCTGGCGCAGCATCTCGGTGATGGTGAGCACCAGGTCGGTGGCGGTGGTGCCGGGCTGCAGCTCACCGGTGAGCTTGAAGCCGACGACGCGCGGGATCAGCATGGAGACCGGCTGGCCGAGCATGGCGGCCTCGGCCTCGATGCCGCCGACGCCCCAGCCGAGCACACCGAGGCCGTTGACCATGGTGGTGTGCGAGTCGGTGCCGACCAGGGTGTCGGGGTACGCCTTGCCGTCACGGACCATGACGACGCGGGCCAGGTGCTCGATGTTCACCTGGTGGACGATGCCGGTGCCCGGCGGGACGACCTTGAAGTCGTCGAAGGCGGTCTGGCCCCAGCGCAGGAACTGGTAGCGCTCCTTGTTGCGGCCGTACTCCAGGTCGACGTTCTGCTTGAACGCGTCGTTGGTGCCGAACTTGTCGGCGATGACGGAGTGGTCGATGACCATCTCGGCCGGGGAGAGCGGGTTGATCTTCGCCGGGTCGCCGCCGAGCGCAGCGACGGCCTCACGCATGGTCGCGAGGTCCACGACACAGGGGACGCCGGTGAAGTCCTGCATGATCACGCGGGCCGGCGTGAACTGGATCTCCTGGCTGGGCTGGGCCTGCGAGTCCCAGCCGCCGAGGGCGCGGATGTGATCGGCGGTGATGTTCGCGCCGTCCTCCGTGCGGAGCAGGTTCTCCAGCAGGACCTTCAGGCTGTACGGCAGGCGGGCCGAGCCCTCGACCTTGTCCAGCCGGAAGATCTCGTACGACTCGTCGCCCACGTGCAGCGTGCTGCGGGCGTCGAAGCTGTTCGCCGACACGACAGTCTCCTTCATTGATGTGCGCGTTCCACCGCATCCTGCCGCCACGCCGGTCCAGCGTTCCGCTAAGGTAAGGCTAAGTTAGGTAGCCCTTACCAGGGTGACTGCCGCGGTGCGCCTCGGCAGATATCTCGATGTCGAGATAACTCTAGTACATGGGGGCTGGATGGTCATGCCCGGATGTGGGGTGTGACGGGTCCGTCACACCCCCCACGGGGGCGCGCAGGGGGGCGCGACTGGGACGATCACCCGATGAGCCACTTCCCGCACCGCCGCGACTTCGCCAGGGAGCCGCACCCCGTCGACCTCACCGCGCGCCCGGACCTGGCGGCCGCCCTCGACGCCGTCAACCGGGATCTGGCGGCGACCCTGCCGGAGGCCGGGCCGATGCGGCTGATGTGTACGCCGTCGGACGACGAGGACCTCCCGGACCAGTTCCACGCGGCCCTGCCCGACGACCGCCGGCACGGGAGCGTGCAGGACCCCGACGCCGCCCGCGTCGCCGAGGCGGCCCAGGAGACGGTCTACGCGGTGCTGTGGCAGGTGTGGCCGGTGTGCCCGGAGCACCGCACCGGGGTGCACGCGGACGCCGGGGCGAACGAGCGGGCGGTGTGGCGGTGCCGGGCCGGCGAGGGTCACGAGCTGTGCGAGGTGGGCGAACTGGCGCAAACCCTCCCCGGCAGGCAGCGCCGGGCACTGCGCCGGAAAGAGCGCAGGCGGGAAGGGTGAGCGGCGGCCATCAGTAAGCCAAATGGGGGTATCCGAGTTGAGCGCCCCTCAGAGGCGCCGACAATCGGAGGAGACAGCCATGGGCCTGACGTTCCGCAAGAGCTTCCGCATCCTTCCCGGCGTGAAGCTGAACATCAACCGTCACTCCTGGTCCATCACGACCGGCGGTGGCAAGCACGGTCCCCGTCACACCCACAGCAGCACCGGACGCCGTACGACCTCGATGGACCTGCCGGGTCCGTTCGGCTGGCGCAAGACCACGACCAAGAAGCGCTGACCGCGCGACCGGCGGCCGCTGACCCCGCGTCACCCGAACGGACCCCCCAGGAGGCGGCATCTCATATCTGAGATAGCCTCAACCTCATGTCAGACGACTACCTCGTACGCATCGGCAAGCTCATCCGTGACGCCCGGCAGCACCGTGGCTGGACTCAGGCGCAGCTCGCGGACGCGCTCGGCACCAGCCAGAGCGCGGTCAACCGCATCGAGCGCGGCAACCAGAACATCAGCCTTGAGATGATCGCCCGGATCGGTGAAGCCCTGGACAGCGAGATCGTGTCGCTGGGCTACGCGGGTCCGATGCACCTGCGGGTCGTCGGCGGCCGCCGGCTGTCCGGCGCCATCGACGTCAAGACGAGCAAGAACGCGTGTGTGGCGCTGCTGTGCGCGTCCCTGCTGAACAAGGGCCGTACGGTGCTGCGCCGGGTGGCGCGGATCGAGGAGGTGTACCGCCTGCTGGAGGTCCTGAACTCCATCGGCGTGCGCACCCGCTGGATCAACGACGGCGTCGACCTGGAGCTGGTGCCGCCGGCCGAGCTGGAGATGGACGCGATCGACGCGGAGGCGGCCGTCCGCACCCGTTCGATCATCATGTTCCTCGGCCCGCTGCTGCACCGCATGGACCGCTTCATGCTGCCGTACGCGGGCGGCTGCGACCTCGGCACCCGCACGATCGAGCCGCACATGATCGCGCTGCGCCGGTTCGGGCTGGACATCGCGGCGACCGAGGGCCAGTACCACGCCGTGGTGGACCGCACGGTCCGCCCGGACCGTCCGATCGTGCTGACCGAGCGCGGCGACACCGTGACGGAGAACGCGCTCCTGGCGGCGGCCCGCCACGACGGCGTGACCGTCATCCGCAACGCGTCCTCGAACTACATGGTGCAGGATCTCTGCTTCTTCCTGGAGGCCCTGGGCGTACGGGTCGAGGGCATCGGCACCACCACCCTCACCGTGCACGGCGTGCCCAACATCGACATCGATGTCGACTACTCCCCCTCCGAGGACCCGGTGGAGGCGATGAGCCTGGTCGCGGCGGCCGTGGTGACGGAGTCGGAGCTGACGGTGCGCCGGGTGCCGATCGAGTTCCTGGAGATCGAGCTGGCGGTCCTGGAGGAGATGGGCCTCGACCACGACCGCAGCCGCGAGTACTTCGCGGACAACGGCCGCACCCGCCTGGTCGACCTCACGGTCCGCCCCTCCAAGCTGGAGGCGCCGATCGACAAGATCCACCCCATGCCGTTCCCCGGCCTGAACATCGACAACGTCCCCTTCTTCGCGGCCATCGCCGCCGTCGCCCAGGGCCAGACCCTCATCCACGACTGGGTCTACGACAACCGGGCCATCTACCTCACCGACCTCAACCGCCTCGGCGGCCGCCTGCAGTTGCTGGACCCCCACCGCGTCCTGGTCGAGGGTCCGACCCGCTGGCGCGCCGCGGAGATGATGTGCCCGCCCGCCCTCCGCCCCGCGGTCGTCGTGCTGCTGGCCATGATGGCCGCCGAGGGCACGTCGGTGCTGCGCAACGTGTACGTCATCAACCGGGGGTACGAGGATCTGGCGGAGCGGCTGAATTCGATCGGGGCGCAGATCGAGATCTTCCGGGACATCTGATGCGCGGGTGCCGCCGCATCTCGTCCGCCCTGCTGCTTGGTGGGTGAGGATGGGAGGCGGCGGCATCGTCTCCTGCCACAGCCCCGTGGCCCGCGAGCACGCTGCGGCCCTCGTGGGCCGGCCATGCTTCGGCCCACAGTCCGGCGCGGCAGCTCACCGTGACTGGCACGTCCGTCAGGGGTTCCATGGCGAGCCGCGCCCCGCCACCGCAGCCTGACCGCCCCGGCACCGTCGGCATCGCTGCGCCGGTGAGAAGCCGCGCGTCAGTTGGGCGTGGCGGTGGTGTGGTGCGGTCGGTTGTGTACCAGCAGGGCCGAGGCGAGGGCCGCGCACAGGAACAGGGCGGCGATGACGACCAGGCCGGCGTGGACGCCGGAGGTGAAGGCGTCTTGGATCGCGGCGGTCACGTTCGGCGGGGCCGCTCGGTGGCCCACGCCGCCGCTGGATACGGCGTGTTCGACGGTGGGCCAGGCCGCCTCGGGCACGTGGTGGGCATCCAACTGGGACGGCAGTTGGGACTGGAGCCGGCTGGCGAGCAGTGCGCCGAGGAGGGAGGTGCCAGTGACGGATCCGATCTGGCGGAAGGTGTTGACGGCTCCGGAGGCCATGCCGGCGTGTTCATGGGAGACACTGACCAGAGCGGCGGCGGTGCTCGGCGCGGCCACCATCCCGCTTGCGGCTCCGAAGAGCGCGTAGAGCCACCACACCCGGGCGTAGGGGGTGCTCGGCTCCAGCGTGGTGAGTCCGGCCGTGGCGGCGGCCCCGGCGAGGAAGCCGAGGGTCAGGGGGAGCTTGAAGCCGGTGCGGCGGATCAGGCGTCCGGTCGCGTAGCTGACGATGACGTAGACGCCGAAGAAGGCCAGCAGCCGCCAGCCCACGTCCAAGGCGGACAGGTGCTGCACACGCTCGTAGAAGAGCACCGACAGGATGGCCAGGCCGGTGAAGCCGAACAGGGAGACGGCCGCGACGAACATGACGGCGCTGAAGGACGCCGACCGGAACAGGGTGATGTCCAGCATGGGTGTGCGGCCTGCGCGCTCGACGAGGACGAAACCGGTCAGGGCCGCGGCCGCGGTGATCCAGGCGACGAGGATGCGGGGACTCGTGTAGCCGTCGTGTCCGCCTTTGATGAGGGCATAGACGAGGGCGGTGATGCCCAGGACGGCCAGGACCTGGCCGGGGATGTCCAGCCTGCCGGCGGGGCCGCGCGACTCCGCTACGAAGGCCGCTGCGGCCAGGGTGACCACGGCGAGGACCGCGGTCGACAGGAAGACCGTGTTCCAGTGGAAGTGTTCCAGCAGTGTGCCCGCGATCAGGGGGCCCGCGGCGAGGCCGATGCCCGAGGAGGCCGCCCAGATGGTGACGACTTCGGTGCGCCGGTGAGGGTCGGGGAACGTGGCTCCCAGGGTGGCCAGGCTGTTGGGCAGGATGAGTGCGCCGCCGATGCCGGAGACGAGCTGGCCGGCGATGACGCCTCCCGCCGAACCGGCCGCGTAGACCATGAGTGAGCCGATGATCATGATCGCAGCGCCGGTGACGAAGGCGCGCTTGCGGCCGTAGAGGTTGCCGATGGTGCCCGCGGACATCACCAGACTGGCCACGACCAGGGTGTACGCCGAGGGGACCCAGACGAGGCCGGTCGGGGAGACGTGCAGGTCGTCCTGGATGGCCGACAGCGCCGACACCGATGCGGTGATCAGCAGAAAGGTCGTCATGGCGCCCAGGCACATCGCGAGGAGCGTGACGCCGGCGGCCAGCCCGGAGGGGTGGTCCGGGGAGGGCCGGACACCGGTGTGGCGGTCGGCCGGCCTGAGCCGGCCCGGGGCGGGAGGGGTGGAAGTCACGGTGTCCTCGTCTCGGCCGAGCTACGGGTGAAGGGCGGCGACGCCCGCCGGTCGGCCTTGGCCCCGGCGGCCTGGACGGTCGCTGTGTTGACGTCCATGAGCCCTCCCTGGGACTGCGCACAACCCGGCTGACTTATGATTGCGTAAGTCAGCTCGACCATATAGGCTGACTTTGCTTGAGGCAAGCCAGGCGAAGGGTGGAGAGATGAAGGATCTGCTGAAGGAACGGGACGCCTGGTCCATGGCCAACTGCTCCGTCGCCAGGACTCTGGAGCTCGTCGGCAACAGGACATCGCTGCTGATCTTGCGCGAGGCGTTCTTCGGCACACGCCGGTTCGACGACTTCGCCAGGCGTGTGGGCATCGGCGAACCCGCCGCCGCGGCGCGGCTGAAAGAACTGACCACCGCCGGGCTCCTGGAACGCGTCCCCTACCAGGAGCCCGGCCAGCGGACCCGGTACGCCTATCAACTGACCCAGAAGGGGCGCGACTTCCGGGCCGTCATCGTGGCGCTGCGACAGTGGGGCGACACCTGGGCCACCGACGAACAAGGGCCCCCCGTGGTCGTACGCCACAAGGATTGCGGGGCCCCGGTGCACGCGGCGCTCCGCTGCGAAGAAGGCCATGACGTGCCGTTCGGAGAGTCGTTCGTCGACGCCGGCCCGGGTCTCATCCGTGTCGGCCCGGACAGCCCTGAACCCAGCGGCGGCTGACACACCCGGCGAGATGTTCCCACCGCGGTGGTGGCCCGCCTCCGCCGTCGCCGGCCGGCACGCCACACCGACAACTCACGCCCCGAGGAGCCGCATGTCCGAAACACCGAAGAAGTCCCCGAGCGGCGAGGCGACCGCCGGGACAGGAGCGGCGACACACAGATCACGCGTGTTCGGCTGGGAAGACCCTGCCATTTCCGCCGCCGCCGTCCCTCACCACAGCGGCCTCGGCTTCCTACGCGAGGTCCTGGCCGGGCGCCTGCCCGCCCCGCCGATCGCCGCCGCCCTGGGCTTCACCCTGGAGGAGACCGAGCACGGCCGGGCGGTCTTCGTCATGGTGCCGGGCGAGGAGCACTACAACCCGATCGGCAGCGTCCACGGCGGCGTCTACGCCACGCTGCTCGACTCGGCGGCCGGCTGCGCGGTGCAGTCCGTGCTGCCTCAGGGCATGGGGTACACCTCGATCGACCTGACCTTGAAGTTCCTGCGCCCGATCACCGTCGACACCGGCAAGATCCGCGCCATAGGCACCGTCCTCAACAGCGGCCGCCGCACCGCCCTCGCCCAGGCAGAGCTCCGCGACTCCGACGACCGGCTCCTGGCCCACGCCACCAGCAGTTGCATGCTCTTCCCGGTCGCGGCCCGCTGACCGCCGTCGCGGACGTCGCAGTTGAGCGCGCCGACCTCAGGAATGCCCGCGACGCGCGACGGCCCCGCACCGGACGGTGCGGGGCCGTCGGGGAAACGGGTCCTAGGAAGGCCGGCCGTGGTTCTCGACGAGGGCGGTGTACTCGCCGGAGTTGTCGCCGTAGAGCCCGGAGCGGTCGTTGTAGGCGACGGTGACCTCGCTGTCCTCCTGGGCGTGGAAGGTCTGGGAGGCCCCACCATGAACCAGGCGCCCGAGCCGATGCGGGCGATCAGGGCGCCGACCGGGGCCCCGGGCAGGATGGTCGGCCCCGTGGGGCACAGGGGCGCGTGGGGTGCGGCAGCCGGAAGCCGCACCCCTCCGTGCGCCTCGTCGGCCGGCGGCGGGGCCAGACCCGCC
>NZ_MUNH01000020.1:0-45434 GCF_002154615.1 Streptomyces recifensis | reverse complement strand
GCCGCCATGGCGGCCTGCAGACAGGCTGGTCTGACCGCACATGTGGCGGTCTCACATGAGTGGGACGCACATGTAGTGATCGGCATACGGTGAGGTGCGCCCGGAGGACTACGAGAAGTCGCGGGCCCGCGCGATGAGCACGGCCACGTCGTCGTGGTTGTCGGGCTCGTACAGCGTCTCCAGGAGCTCCTGGCAGACCTCTTCCAGCGGGCGCTCCGGGGCACCCTCCAGCAGCTCCAGCAGACGTTCCAGACGCTCGTCCAGCGAGTGACTGCGGGTCTCCACCAGACCGTCGGTGTACAGCACCAGCTCGTCGCCCGGCTCGAAGTCGACGGTCACGGTGGCGAACTCCACACCGCCCACTCCCAGCGGCACCCCTGTGGGCAGGTCCAGCAGCTCCGGCGCGCGGCCCGGCCGTATCCGCACCGGCGGCAGATGCCCGGCATTGGCGATCAGACACCGGTGCTGCCGGGGGTCGTGTACGGCGTACACACAGGTGGCGATGGAGTGCTCGGTCGCCGCGGTGGCCTTGTCCAGCTGCTCCAGCAGCAGTGACGGATCGAGGTCCAGGGACGCGAGCGTGGTGGTGGCGGTGCGCAGCAGGCCCATGGTGGCGGCGGCGCTGATGCCGCTGCCCATCACGTCGCCGACCACCAGCGCCGTCTTGTCGCCGTCCAGCGGTATGACGTCGAACCAGTCACCGCCGACCTCGCTGGTGGACCCCGCCGGCTGGTAGTGGGACGCCACCTCGAGGCCCGCCGTCACCGGCGGATGGCTCGGCAGCAGGCTGCGCTGGAGGGTCAGCGCGGTGCTGCGGGCGTTCTGGTACCAGCGGGCGTTGTCGATCTGCACGGCCGCCCGCGCCGCCAGCTCCCGCGCCAGCAGCACGTCGTCCTCGTCGAAGGGCTCAGGGTTGCGGGTCCGCTTCAGGTCCAGCGCGCCCAGGATCTCGCCGCGCGCGATCAGCGGCACCGCCAGGTACGAGTGCAGCCCCGCCCGGCTCAGCATGACGGCGGCCTCGGGGGAGCGGGCGATGCGCGGCAGGTCCTCGTCCTTCACCCGTGGCACGAGCACCGCCTCACCGGTGCGTACGCACTCGGTGACCAGCCGGTCGGGGCCGTACAAGGCGATGCCGCCGGGCCGGTCGGCCGCTCGGGTGGCGTCGCCGCTGTCGTCCGGGCGGACCGCGAGCGCGCGGATCACGGCGGCTTCGGCCGGCCCGAGGGTGGTGCCTCTGCCCTCCACCACCGCGTCCAGCAGGTCGACGGCGGCCACGTCGGCCAGCGCCGGCACGGCGACCTCGGCCAGCTCGCAGGCGGTGCGCTCCAGCTCCAGCGTCGTACCGATCCGGGCGGAGGCGTCCGCGATCAGGGCGAGCCGGCGCCGCGCGTTCTCCGCCTCCACCGCCGCCCGGTGCTGCTCGGTGATGTCGGTCAGGGACAGCGCGATTCCCAGCACATTGCCGAGCGAGTCGTCCAGGCGGTATAGGGACAGGGACCACGTGTGCTCGGCGTCCAGGTCGGCCGGGGTACGGCCCACCACGGTCCGGTCGATCACCGGGTCCCCGCTCGTCAGCACGTCCCGCAGCGCCTCCTCCACCACGTCGGGGTCCAGCAGCGGGAGCACCTCGCGCAGCATGCGGCCCTCGTGCGCCTCGGCCGGGACCCCGCTGAGCCGCTCCAGGGCGGGGTTCACCGAGACGAACCGCAGCCCGGTGTCCAGGACGGCCAGCCCGAGGGGGGACTGGTGCACCATCCGTTCGGACAGCGCCACGTCGTGCTCCAGGCGCCGTAGCGTCGACTGGTCGGCGGCCAGGCCCAGCGCGTACACGTCGCCGCGGTCGTCCAGCAGACGCATGTTGCGGAACTCGACCAGCCGGGTGGTGCCGTCCTTGCGGCGGACGGGGAAGCCGCCCGCCCAGCTCTGCCCGGTGCGCATCACGTCCTCGAACAGCTCACTGACCAGCCCGATGTGCCGTTCGTGCACCATCAGCCGGGCCGCGTACCGGCCGAGCGCCTCGTCGGCGGTGTAGCCGAACAACTCCTCGGCCTGCGGGCTCCACAGCACGATGCGACCCCTGCCGTCCAGCACCACGGAGGCCACGTTCAGCATGTCGAGCAGCCCGCCGGGCCGCACCGGGCCGCGCTCGGGCTCGCCGTTACCGGCCGCCTGAGTCTCGGCTGCACTCACGCCACGCACCGCCTTCGCCCGTCCGCATGGCACGCCGTCCCCCGTGCCGACTCCCCTTGTTGTACCGCGCTCACACCCGGCGTGCCGAGGGCTGTGGGCCCGCATACGTCCGCATCCACCATCCCTCACTTCCGCCTCGCGCGTACTCCCGTGCCCCTCCGGCCCCGTGGCGGGTGGGGCCGGCGGCACCCGCTGATGCGGCAGAGTTCACCGTCATCTTCCCTTCTTGGTCTGTACATGCCTACAGGGCCGGGCCAGACTGTCCGCCGACCGAGTGTCCCCACCCCCCTCACCGAGGAGTCGGCCCATGCCCGCGCCTGCCCGAAAGCGCCGCCACGCCTTATCCGCCGGACTGGTCACCCTGGCCACCGCCGCCGCCGTCTGCCTGGGCGCCGCAGCCCCCGCCTCGGCGGCGGACAGCTGGACCGAGACCGGTTCCGACCGCGCCGACCCGCTGACCGAGAGCCAGGGCCTGACCTCCGTGGAGGTCCCGGCGAACAGCCCCAACCGCTACACCGGCATCGGCACCATCCCGGTGGGCGTGTCCAGCCGGGGCTGGAACCATGTCGGTGACCCCGACGCCTCGTACGACGGCTACTACATCGAGCCCTACCAGCGGGACTCGGGCAACTCCAAGATGTACCGGGTGCAGGCGCCCGGCGGTGCCTGGTCGGAGTACGTGCACACGCTCGCCCCCGGCGAGGCCATGAACAACTCCTGGTCCGCCATCTCGCCCGACGGGCAGTGGATGCTCTCCGGCGAGTGGGGCACCATGAACCGCCTGCTTGTCTTCCCCACCCCCGGCATCAACCCCGCCACCTCGCCCTCGGCCGACCTGAAGCTGGCCTCCGAGGTCACCCTGGACCACCCGGTGCGCGACGTGCAGGGCTGCGACTTCTCCGGGCCCACGACGCTGCTCTGCTCCTCCGACGACCCGGAGGGCACGTTGTTCGGCATGACCAAGCCGCTCCTCCAGATCGACCTCTCGGCGGCTCCCAACGGCACCTCCAGCGTGTCCGGCCATGTCACCGCCCTGCGCCAGCTGCCGCTGCGCAGCTCCTGCTCGGGCAGCTTCGAGGCCGAGGGCATCGACTACGACCGGCGCAGCGGCATCCTGCGCGTGATCGTCGTCTCGCCGGGGTTCTGCGTGATCACGGACAGCAAGACGTACAAGTTCACCCGGAGCTGATCTAGCGTGACCGTTCCTTTCCGGGGGATGACCTGCGCCGGCCGGGGTACCCGAGCCGTGCGCACGGCCCAGGAAAGGAGCGGACATGACGAACACGGAGGCATCGCACCCGGAAACCGTCTCGGTGGAGATCAGCGGGTGTTCGCCGGACGACGCGCGCGTGGTCTTCGATGTGCTGAGCGCCTGCTTCGCGTCGGACCGTGACGCGGGCGAGACCCCGCAGGCACAGGACGAGGCACGCCCGACGGTGTGGCTCGGCACGTACGACATCGCGGACTCCCATACCGGGAACTGCCCGCCGGCCAAGCTCAGCTCGTCCGTCCAGGCGGATGTGCAGGGCGGGTACTGGGCGGTGAACCGGTTCCGGGAGGCGCTGGGCGAGATGTTCACGGTCGAGGAGACCGCCGCGGCCTCCGGCGACCAGGAGCGGGAACTCCACCTGCTGCTGGGCAGCCGCTGACCGACCCCCTCGTGCGAGGTGCCCCGGCCGACCCCCGTCGGCCGGGGCACTCTGCCGTGTGCCCTCCGTCCCACCCTTATGCAACTAGTTGCAAAAAGGTGAGCGGTTGCTCTACAACAAGAGGCGACCGCATCCCCACGGAGGGCCCGATGAGCCGTTACCCGCACCTGTTGTCCCCGCTCGACCTGGGATTCACCACCCTGCCCAACCGCGTCCTCATGGGCTCCATGCACGTGGGCCTGGAGGAGGCCGAGCACGGCTTCGAGCGGATGGCGGCCTTCTACGCGGCCCGCGCACGCGGCGGAGTGGGCCTCATCGTCACCGGCGGCATAGCCCCCAACGAGGAGGGGCGCCCCTGGGCGGGCGGCGCCAAGCTCACCACCGACGCCGAGGCGGAGGAACACCGCGTCGTCACCGACGCCGTCCACCGGGAGGGCGGCCGCATCGCCCTCCAGATCCTGCACTTCGGCCGCTACGCCTACCACGCGGACCTGGTCGCCCCGAGTCCGCTCCAGGCCCCGATCAGCCCCCACGTCCCCCGTGAGCTGACCGACGCCGACATCGAGCGGACCATCGAGGACTACGCCCGGACCGCCCGCCTGGCCCGGCGGGCCGGGTACGACGGCGTCGAGATCATGGGCTCCGAGGGCTATCTCATCAACGAGTTCATCGCCGCGGGCACCAACCACCGCACCGACCGCTGGGGCGGCTCGTACGAGAACCGGATGCGCTTCCCGGTCGAGATCGTGCGCCGGGTCCGCGAGGCCGTCGGTGAGGACTTCATCATCATCTACCGCCTGTCGATGCTGGACCTGGTCCCCGGCGGCTCCTCCCTGCCCGAGGTCGTCACCCTCGCCAAGGCCGTCGAGGCGGCCGGCGCCACCATCATCAACACCGGCATCGGCTGGCACGAGGCCCGTATCCCCACCATCGCCACCTCCGTGCCGCGCGGCGCCTACACCTGGGTCACCAAGAAGCTCATGGGTGAGGTGTCCGTACCGCTGGTCACCACCAACCGCATCAACACCCCGGAACTCGCCGAGGAGTTGCTCGCGGACGGCCGCGCCGACATGGTGTCGGTGGCCCGCCCGATGCTCGCCGACCCGGACTTCGTGGCCAAGGCCGCCGAGGGCCGGCCCGAGGCCATCAACACCTGCATCGGCTGCAACCAGGCGTGCCTGGACCACACCTTCGGCGGCAAGATCACCTCGTGCCTGGTCAACCCCCGCGCCTGTCACGAGACCGAGCTGGTGCTCACCCCGACCCGGCTGCGCAAGCGCGTCGCCGTCGTCGGCGCCGGACCGGCGGGTCTCGCGTGCGCGGTCTCCGCCGCCGAACGCGGCCACCAGGTCACCCTGTTCGACGCCGCGAGCGAGATCGGCGGCCAGCTCAACGTGGCCCGCAAGGTCCCCGGCAAGCAGGAGTTCGACGAAACCCTCCGTTACTTCCGCCACCAGCTCGACACCCACGGCGTCGACGTGCGCCTCGGCAGCTGGATCACCCCCGGCGATCTCGACGCGTACGACGAGGTCGTGGTCGCCACCGGTGTCACCCCGCGCACACCCGACATCCCGGGCATCGACCACCCACGCGTCGTCGGCTACCTCGACGTGCTGCGCGACGGCGCCCCCGTCGGCGACCGGGTCGCCGTGCTCGGCGCGGGCGGCATCGGCTTCGACGTGGCCGAGTTCCTCACCGACGCCGGCGACAAGGCGCACGAGGACCCCGAGACGTACTTCCGCACCTGGGGCGTCGACATGGACTACGCGGCCCCCGGCGGCCTCGCCGCGCCCAGCCGCCCCGCGTCCCCGCGCACCGTCCACCTGCTCCAGCGCAAGGCCACCAAGGTCGGCGCCGGACTCGGCAAGACCACCGGCTGGATCCACCGCACCGAGCTGAAGCACCGGGGCGTCACCATGGTCCCCGGCGTCCGCTACGACCGGATCGACGACGCCGGACTGCACATCACGGTCGGCGAGGAGAGCCACGTCCTGGAGGTCGACACCGTCGTCGTGTGCACCGGCCAGGAGCCGCGCCGCGACCTCTACGAGGAGCTGATCGCGGCCGGGGTCAGCGCCCATCTGATCGGCGGCGCCGACGTGGCGGCCGAACTCGACGCCAAGCGGGCCATCAAGCAGGGCACCGAGCTGGCGGCGGCGCTGTAGGGGGTGTCCCTAGGATGAGCCCATGTCACTCCCGCACGCCATCCTCACCGCCCTGCTGGAGAAGCCGTCCTCGGGTCTGGAACTGACCCGGCGGTTCGACAAGTCGATCGCCTACTTCTGGCCGTCGACCCACCAGCAGATCTACCGCGAGCTGGGGAAGCTGGAGGCCGAGGGGTTCATCCGCGCGCTGCCGTCCGCGCAGCCGGCCCGTGGGCAGAAGAAGAGTTACGAGGTGCTGCCCGCGGGCCGTGAGGAGCTGGCCCGCTGGACCGCCGCGCCCCAGGACCCCAAGCCGCTGCGGGACGCGATGCTGCTCCGCATGCGGGCCGCGGCCGTGGTCGGCACGACGGGCCTGGCGGCCGACATGCGGCGCCATCTGGAGCTGCACGAAGGTCAGCTGGCCGTCTATCAGGAGATCGAGAAGCGCGACTTCCCGCCCGGCCGGGACACCCCGCAGGACCGGCTCCGCCATCTGGTCCTGCGGGCCGGGATCGACCTGGAGACCTTCTGGGCCCAGTGGCTGGCCGAGGCGCTGAAGAACATCCCGGACTTCGAGCCGGACGGTCCGGAGAGCTGATCCCTCAGTGACGCCGGTACGCCTGGGGGCGGCGGCGCAGGAACCAGGCACCCGCGATGACCGCCGACCCCACCAGCGCCGAGCCCACCCCGAGGGTGAGCGTGCCGTGGTCACGGGTGGCTCCGCCGAGGCCACCGGCCACACCCCGCGAGGGTGCGGACGTGGCCGCGCGGGTCGGCGCCGGTGTGGTGGACGCCGACACGCTGACCACCTGGCTGCCCGCCGAGACGCCGTTGGAGCACTGCACCGTGACCGTGTAGGTCCCCGGTGCCACCGCCGACCAGGCGGCCGACTGACTGGTCGTCGTCCCCGACAGCGCCACCTGCCGTCCCTGGGCGAAGCTCGTCTGCTGGGCGCCCAGCAGCGAGGCCGTGCCCCAGCTGCCGTTGTTCAGGGCGCAGGCGCTGGTCACCACCGACACATTGGTGCCCGACGTGCTGACGGAGATTCCGGCCGCCGCGGCGGCCGGTCCGGCGAGCGCCATCGGCAGCGCGACGGCGGCCAGGGGAGCGGCGGAACGGGGGAGAAGTCGTATGCAGGGCATGGGTTCGCCTCCGGCGGCACGGCGGCGGTACGTCCCGTGCGCCGCCGGGGTCGGGAACATCCGTGCCACCCCAGAAGCAGCCAACGCGCCCGGGCGGGGCTCCGCATGCGCTGGGCGTCCGCCCAGGTGACGCGCTCCGCCGTCCGGGCGGTCAGCGGCCCGTGGTGACGGTCCGTTCCACGGAGAAGCCGCCCCAGGTGCCGTCCGGCAGCCGGGCCCGCAGCCGCACCCGGTGCACCCGACCGGCCTGCCGCCCCGCGTAGAGGCTGTGGTGCGCCCGGCCGGACGGCGGGGTGCCGCCCCACACCAGCGAGCTGTCCGTGTCCCCGTCCAGCCGGATCTGGTACTCGGTGATCACCCCGTCCACCGTCGGCGGGTCCCAGGCGAGATCCAGGTAGTACGACCCGGCTGTGTGGCGCGACACCACATCGAACCCGGTCGGGGAGGTGCCCCGGCGGTCGTCGGTGCCCGGTGTGGTGAGCCGGACCGGGGTGCTCGCGGGGGAGAGGTTGCCCGCCGCGTCCTGGGCCCGGACGGTGAACACGTAGCGGGTTCCGGGGCGCAGCCCGGTGACCACGGTCGCGGTCTGGGCCCCGCCCACGGCGTGGATCTTCACCCCGGCCTGCTGGATCGCGTACGACCGCACCCCCCGCTCGTCGCGTGCGGCCGCCCAGGACAACTGGACCGCCCGCCCGTCCACCACCTTGCCGGTGAGCCGCCCGGGGCGGCTCGGCGCCATATGGTCCTCGGCCACATAGGCAGGCGTCCGGGCCCGTACCTCGCGGCTGGGTGGTCCGAGGCGGCCGTCCGCGCTCCGGGCCCGCACGGTGAAGACGTACAGGGTGGACGGCTTGAGCCTGGTGACATCCACCATGTGCTGCGCGGCCGGGACTTCGCCGACTTTTGTGGGGCCGCGATAGACCTCGTAGGCATGGACGTCGGAGCCGGCCGCGTTCCACATCACATGGACGCTGGTGGCACTCCCCGCGTCTGCGGTGACGCCGGTCGGGGCGCCGGGAACCGGGCCCTCGCCGGACTCGCCGTCGGCCGTACCGCAGGCTGCGGCCAGCAGGAGAGCCGCGCAGAGCGGCGCCCAGCGGCCGGGGCGGAGGGGAACTCGTCGCACGGCGCTGCCTCCCGGAGGCCCGCATCACGGCAAAGGTCCGGACCAATATGGCGCTTACGGGGCCGTCCCGGCAAGGGGGCCGCGGTGGTGACGGTGGCCGGGCGTTACGTATGCTGTGGCTTCCCTGAGGCGTGAACTTCCCCTTTGCGGAGACGAGTTCATGCCCGTGGCGCGGACACGCTGTCGTCGCCGAAACCGCGCCGACGCGGGCGGCCGGGGGGCCGGACGTCGCCGATCCGCCCCCCGGACTCCCGTGAACTGCTCCGTCCGGCCGCAGAACGTGCCCTGTCCGGCCGCACGAAGCCGGCCTAACGGGTCTCTCGCCACCCGCCTGGGCGGTGGGTGACCGGAATGTCCCCCTGCGAGAGGTTCCCCCGCGTACGTGTTCCGTCGTTGGTGCCGGTCCCGGCCGGTGCCGCCCTGCTCGCCCCGACGTCGCCGCCCGCCGCTGCCGTGCCCCACGGGAGCCGGCACGACGCACCGAGTTGGCCGGGCGCGCACGGGCTGACGGCATGCGGGCCGGCCCCCGGTGGCGGGGACCGGCCCGGCGCTCACACCTTGCGGTAGGCGTACGCCTCGCTCGCGGCGGCCACCACCGCGTCCAGGTCGGCACCCGTCGCGGCCGTCACCACGGCGGCCACCGCGCCCTCCACGAACGGGGCGTCCACCAGGCGGGTGTCCGCCGGGAGTTCGTCGCCCTCCGCGAGCAGCGCCTTCACCGTGAGCACCGCGCTGCCCAGGTCGGTGAGAACCGCGACGCCAGCACCCTGGTCCACGGCGGCGGCCGCCGCGGATATCAGCTCCGCGCTGGTGCCGAAGCCGCCGCCCTCGGTGCCGCCCGCCGCGGCGACCGGTACCGCCGTGGCACCGCCCGCCAGGGACTTCGCCAGCCCGGCCACCGACTCGGCGACCTCGGCGCTGTGCGACACCAGCACGATCCCGACATGCCGCTCGTCACTCATCAGAGCCTCCTTCCGCCGCGGTCACGAGCGCGGCGATCAGCAGAGCGGACGAGGTGGCGCCGGGGTCCTGGTGGCCGATGCTGCGCTCCCCGAGATAGCTCGCCCGGCCCTTACGCGCCTGCATCGGGGTCGTCTCCACCGCACCGGACTCGGCGGCGCGGCGCGCCGTGTCGAACCCCTCGCCGAGCGCGTCCACGGCCGGGATCAGCGCGTCCAGCATCGTCTTGTCGCCCGGCGCCGCCCCGCCGAGCGCCTTCACCCCGTCCACTCCGGCCCGCAGCGCCTCCGCCAGCTGCGCCTCACTGACCTCGGGCGCGTCCCCGAGCACCTTCCCGGCCCGGCGCAGCAGCGTGCCGTACAGCGGGCCGGAGGCGCCGCCGACCGTGGAGATGAGCTGGCGCCCGGCGAGCGAGAGCACGGCACCCGGCGTGTCCGGCGCCTCCTTCTCCAGGGTGGCCAGCACGGCCGCGAAACCGCGCTGGAGATTGCTGCCGTGGTCCGCGTCGCCGATGGCCGAGTCGAGCGCGGTGAGCCGCTGCGCCTCCCGGTCGACGGACGCGGCGGTCGCCGTTATCCAACGGCGGAAGAAGTCGGCGTCGAGCACTGGATCTCCTTGGCTGGTAGGGATGTTGACCACTGACTCCGCCGTATCACATCCCCCAGCGCAGTGCCGGGGTCCGGACCGGCGCGTCCCACAGCCGCAGGAGCTCCTCGTCGACCTGGCACAGGGTGACGGAGGCGCCCGCCATGTCGAGGGAGGTGACGTAGTTGCCGACGAGCGTGCGGGCGACGGCCACGCCCCGCTCCGCGAGCACCCGCTGCACCTCGGCGTTGAAGCCGAACAGTTCCAGCAGTGGGGTGGCGCCCATGCCGTTGACCAGGACCAGCACCGGGCCGCGCGGGGTCATGTCGTCCAGGATGGCGTTCACCGTGAAGTCGGCGATCTCGCCGGAGGTCATCATCGGGCGTCGCTCGCGGCCCGGCTCACCGTGGATGCCGATGCCCAACTCCAGCTCGCCGGGCGGCAGATCGAAGGTGGGGGAGCCCTTGGCCGGGGTGGTGACGGCGCTCAGGGCCACCCCGAAGCTGCGCGAGCTGTCGTTGACCTGGCGGCCGATGGCCTCCACCCGCTCCAACGGCTGCCCCTCGGCCGCCGCCGCACCCGCGATCTTCTCCACGAACAGGGTCGCCCCGGTGCCGCGCCGGCCGGCGGTGTAGAGGCTGTCGGTGACCGCGACGTCGTCGTTGACCAGGACCCTGCCCACCTGGATGCCCTCGTCCTCGGCCAGCTCGGCGGCCATGTCGAAGTTGAGCACGTCGCCGGTGTAGTTCTTCACGACGAACAGCACCCCGGCCCCGCTGTCGACGGCCGCCGCGGCCCGCGCCATCTGGTCCGGCACCGGTGAGGTGAACACCTCGCCCGGACAGGCCGCCGCCAGCATCCCGGGCCCGACGAACCCGCCGTGCAGCGGCTCATGCCCCGATCCGCCCCCCGACACCAGCCCCACCTGCCCGGCCACCGGCGCGTCCCGCCGGACGATCACCCGGTTCTCCACATCCACGTTCAGATCCGGATACGCGGCCGCCATCCCCCGCAGCGCATCGGCCACCACGGTCTCGGGGACGTTGATCAGCATCTTCATCGGTGTCTCCTGGTGAGAGCTAGCAGACGGGCCTTTGAGCGGTGTTCGCGCTGGTCAGGATGGTTTGGGTGGCTTTTGATCTTGGCGGTCCCTGGCTGCCGGAGGCGGGCTCAGGCGGTCTGATGCCGGCTTTCGTGGCGGAGTGTCAGGTGTCGATGGGTGATCGGGGACGTCGAGACTGAAGTACTACTGTCGGAAGTATCGACCTTGCGGCTGCGAAGGTCACGTGGAGTGCGACAGGTGCTTGTACGCGCTCCGCGCGCCTCCGTCGCGCGCTGGGCGTGGTCAGCTCCAGCATTGCGGGGTGTCTGCTGCCCGCTCGACCCGTAGGGGCCCTGATGGGTGCGGGTCGCGCAGTGAGTGCGGCGATGCAGCAGAATCGCCGCGCGCCCAACGAAAGTCCGGATCATCCATTGGGGTGATTTTGACGGTGAGACGCAGGCAGACGGGCGCTTTGATGAAGAAACCCGGCATGGCTCGCTGTGCCATGAAACGCCGGGAGAACACGGATACGGCCCATCGCGATCCGCAGGCGACGATCTCGATGGCTTTGGCAGTGAGCAGAGGCAGATCGCGGAGTTCGGCTTCGCTGATGGGGATCACCGTGTCCTAGGGGAGCTGGTAGTCCTTACCGATCCCGGCCTGGCTGGAGGGGCCGGGTGATCAGGCCCGGGACGTGGCGGGACGTTGTATGGCGATCATGGCGGCGTCGTCGTTCAGGTGTCCACCGACGTAGTGCAGCAGGTCGCGGCGGAGGCGGCCGAGGAAGGCGTCGGGGTCGTCCTGGCTCCAGCCTGTGATGCGCTCGGCGAGTGGGTAGAAGGTACCGGTGGAGTCGCGGGCCTCGGTCACGCCGTCCGTGTACAGCAGCAGAAGGTCTCCCGGCTCGAACGGGAAGCTGTCGACGCCGTAGCGCGGACGCGACAGTTCGCCGAGGCCCAAGGGGGGTGCGGGACGGCTGGCGTCCATGGTCATCGGCCGACCGTCACGCGAGACGATCGGCGGCGGGTGTCCGCAGGAGATCATCTGGACCCGGCCGCCATGGTCGGGGATGTCCAGGATGGTGGCGGTGATGAAGGTTTCTCCGTAGCGGCTCGTCTCGCCCGGCTCCATCAGGTCCCAGCAGACGCTCCGGTCGAGATAGGCCACGAGTTCTCCCAGGCTGGCCTGGCGGTGGGCCGCACCACGGAACGCTCCGAGCAGCAGGGCTGCGTCATTGACCGCGGTCAGCCCCTTCCCTCGCACGTCGCCGACCATCAGCCGCGTACCGGAGGTAGTACGGACCGCCGCGAACAGATCCCCGCCGATCCGGGCCTCGGCCTCCGCGGCGAGATAGAGGGAGGCGGCCCGCAGCGGTCCGAGCCGCCGGGGCAGCGAAGGCAGGACCACTCGCTGGGCGGTCTCGGACACGTACCGCACCTGTTCCAGCTCTTTCGCCCGGCGTTCCCGCACCACGCAGAAGAGGACGAGGCAGATTCCCACCAGGATCAGGGCCATGATCTGTACCTGGTGGTTGGACGAGAGCAACGTATCGGAATCGCGCAGCAGCCCGATGACCGTCTGCGCGATCACCGCCAGTGCCGCCACCAGTCCCACCGTCCAGGGACCGCCGAACGACGCGGTGATCGCCGGGGCTGCGACGAGCAGCGGCCCCAGATGGATGTTGGGCGGCGCGAGAACGTCGATCACGGACACCGCGACGATCCACGCGACCGGAATGGCGACCAGCGCCCGGCTCGCACGCTCCGGCCGGCGAAGCCCTTCAGTCCGCTGCGCCATGACTCCTATGTACACCGCCCCTGCTCGGCTCGCACCGGCGGAGAGGGGCAGTGCGGTCGCCTGCCGCCGAGTCTGCACGGCAAGGAACTCCGACCACTCAAACTCGGATGGCATGCTTCCGATGACCGTCAGGCTTCGATGACAATGATCAACGTGCGATGGCACATGGCCCAAGCGGCCCGCCACGGGACGACCGCCGCTGCCCCACCACGCGCGCATCACCACCAAGTAGTCCGAGACGGTGGTGCGAGCGCTGGACCAGGCAGCCCAGACGGCCGGGCACGCCCAGCGTCCCGGCGGCCGCCGCGACCAGGACACCCGGGAGGGGACGGGCAAGCGCGGCGAGCGCTGTGACACACAGGACGGACGTGACGTCGACGACCGCCTCGCCAGGCCGAGGTGGACCAGAACCTCGTCGAGGTCGTCGCGGCGCCGGGAGAACACGCCGGGCTGCTGCGTGTACCGCACGGGAGTCATCGCCTCGAATGAACCTGACGGCGGCCGAACTCCTCGAGCTCGACATTGCTCCAGCGGCGGGCACGGCGGCCATGCTCGCGTCCGCGGCTCAGGCCCTGGGCGCCTCGCACTCGCCGACCAGGTGCTGAGCGCCTTCCGTACGGACACCGCCGGCCCCTTGGCGCCCTGGATCTGTCGAGCAACCGCGCGGCGCCGCGCGGTGAGTGGCGGCGACCCGCTGCGGTCTTTCCGTCCTGCGGTGGTGGCCCGATCGGTGCCGCCGGTGGTCACCGCGACCAGGGTGACGACGGACTCCGGCAGGGCGGTGCCGAAGGCGGCCAGGACTGTCCCGACCGTGTGATGACGGTGGGGCCGGGCGACGCATCGCGGTCGGACGCCGAGGGAGGGCCCCGCCCGACCCCGCCGCATTGCCGACGACCTGTCAGAACACCACAGCCGCGCCCTGCACACCAAGTTTTTTGCCTATTAGGAAAGTTTAATCACGAACTAGTCACTTTAGGTACCTGCGAGGCAACCACACAGGTCCTTCACCGGTCACCCACGCGCAAACACAGCAGAAACCCGTGAGGAGCACCATGAGCGAGCAGTACCCGCCCCAGCCCCAGCAGCCCGGCTACGGCGAGCCCCAGCAGCCCGGCAGCAACGGCCTGGCCACCACCGCACTCGTCCTCGGCATCATCGCCGTCGTAGTCAGCTTCATCCCTGTCCTCAACGTCGTCGTCTGGCCCCTCGCGATCCTTGGCATCGTCTTCGGCGCCATCGGCCTCTCCAAGGCGGGCAAGGTCCGCAAGGGCAAGGGCGCCGGCATCACCGGCCTCGTCGCGTCGGCCGTAGCGATCATCATGTTCTTCGCCATGAACGCCCTGTTCTTCTCCGCCGTCGACAAGGCCAGTAAGGAGCTGGACAAGTCGTACGACTCCACCGCCGTCGGCGACGGCAAGTCCAAGACCGGCGGCGCCAAGGAGTCCGAGGTCATGAAGGACTTCAAGGTCACCAAGTGCGACGTGGTCACCGGCGACCTCGGCATCAAGGAGATGGCCATCCACGTCGACTACGCCAACCACGGCGACCGCCGATACTCGTACTTCGTCGAGGGCGAGGTCCTGGCCGACGGCAAGAAGGTCAACGACTTCATGTCAACCGCCGAGAACCTCGCTCCGGGCCAGAAGTTCACTGACAAGAACGCTGGTGCGCTGGTGAACGCGGACGAGATCAAGGACGCCAAGAAGGTCGAGTGCAAGACCATCAAAGCGTCCCGAACCGACTTCTGATCGCTGACGTCACACGACGCCGACCACCATCCGCAGGCCTCGCCGCGCACGCCGCAGCGGCGGGGCTCGCCGCATCACGCAGACCATGGAGTCGCAGCGCGCACGGGCGCCGGCCGGACTGAAGCGGGGCGGAGACATGAGCGCAGGCCCGGCCGTCGGCCGGGCCGCGCGCCGGGAGCGGAGCGAGTCTCAATGACGGATTCGAGCCGCTTGCGTGGCAGGGGGGGATAGACACGCAGACAGAAACAGATCAGGCAGAGCTGAACCAGCAGCCCCGCGAACTTCTCCTCGACGAACCCACCGACCATCTCGACATCCAGGATCAGCTCACCTCCTGGAGCTGATCGCCGGCCTGCCGGTCACCACGGTGATCGCTCTGCACGATCTCAACCTCGCCGCGATGTACTGCGACCGACTCCTCGTCCTGCGCGACGGCCGCGCGGTAACGCAGGGGACCCCGGCCGAGGTTCTCAGCCCCGCCCTCATCGAGCAGGTCTACGGCGTCCGCGCCGAGGTGACCCACGACCCCGGCCACCCCGTCATCCGCTTCCTGCGCCCGGTCCTCCGCCGCAGCTCGCGCCGCAGGCGCCCGCCCGGTCTGGCTCGGCCGCGTCAACGACCTCGACGCCACCGAGGACATCGCCCTGGCGCTCGGGACCGGCGCCGTGCACCCGGGCACCGGGCTCGTCGCGAGTCACGAGGCGCCGGCGCACCGGAACACGAAGAACCAGATCCTGGTCGGACCTGCCGTCCACCGCGCCGTCACGGGGTGCTGAGCTCCGCCCACCAGGTGGCGCTGCCGTCCGGGCCACCGCGGGTGCCGTGGCCGGTCGACAGGGCCCGCACGATCGTCAGCCCCCGGCCGTGCTCGTCGGGCGCAGTCGAGTGGTCGGTGGGTTGGCGCGCAATGGGTCCGCCGTCGGTCACCTCGATGCCTAGGGTGCCGCCGGTCTCGGTACGACGCCGGACGAGTCTCAGAAAAGCCGGCGGGAGTGCGTGCAGGACTGCGTTGCTGATCAGTTCGGAGACCACCAGCAGGGTGTCGTCCGCGACCTCCTGGGGGAGGGCCCAGTCGGCCAGGGTGACGCGCGCGTGGCGGCGTATTCCGGCCAGCAGGCGCGGGCAGCCGGGCAGCGGAAGGATCTGCTCGTCTTCTTCGCCGCTCTGCGGGACCGGCGCCGGGTGAACCGTGAGAGAGGAGGGGATCATGATGCTCGAGGAGTGTCGAGGAAAGTCGGTCGAGTGACTGACTTCCCTCCAATGTACGGGTACGGTTGCCTGTCGTAAAGACCGATGGAATGATTTCGGTCAGACGACTGAGAAAGGAGGACCATGCCTTACGTCGAAGCGTCGGTCCGCCATCGGCAGCTCGTGGCCGCGGCCCGCACCGTGCTGGCCCGGGACGGAGTGGGCCGGACCTCGCTGCGGGCGGTCGCGAACGAGGCGGGTGTCCCTCTGGGGACGATGCAGTACGTCTTCCCCTCCAAGGAACTGCTTCTGCGCGCCGTGATCGAGGACGTGATCGAGGAGACCGCAGAGGTGTTCCGGGCCGCCGCCGATCTCGACGGCGGCCTGGAGCACGCCATCCGGCGCGGTGTCGAGGAGTTCTGGGTCCGGCTTGTCGAAGGCCACACCGAGCTGCAGGTCATGCAGTACGAGCTGACCACCCACGCCCTGCGCACCGCCGGCCTGGAGAGCCTCGCCCGCTGGCAGTACGAGCGGTACACCGCCGCCGTCGCCGACTGGTGCCAGCAGGCCGCCCAGAGGGCAGGGGAGACCTGCGCGGTTCCCTTCGCCCAGCTCGCCCGGCTCGTCGTGTCGAACCTCGACGGGCTGATCATGCAGTACGTGTGTGACCCGCATCCGGCCCGCTCGCGGCAGGATCTCGAAGCCGTCACGGAGATGCTCGTCGGACTCTCCGGGGTGCGCCGCGACGCCGACGTCGTCGCGGGCTGACCGGACGGGTCACCCGCACGGATCCACGGCGATGTGCCACATCGGCCCCCTTGGGTGGAGGCTGCCGCGTCGCTTCAGTCAACCGACCGACTTGGTGGGATCCTGTGATCGCACTCCTCGTCCTGCTGTCCCTGCTGTTCCTGTGGGCCACGGTCTCGGACCGGCTGGCCCGGTGGAGCGTGACAGCGCCCATCGCGTTCGCGGTGGCAGGCATTCTGCTGACCGGTGGCGACCGTCCGGTCCTCACGCTCGACATGGAGACGCACACCTTCCAGCGGGGTGTCGAACTCGTGCTGGCGGTCATGCTGTTCACCGACGCCACCGAGGCGCGGGACTACGAGCGGCTGGAGGGCTCAGTCGGCGAAGTCCGGCTGCTGACCCTGGCGCTTCCCGTCTCTCTCGCACTTGCCACCCTGGCCGGCGCCCTGCTGTTCCCCGGTACCGACTGGTGGCTGCTGGCCGTGGCCGCCCTGGTGGTCATGCCCATGGACCTCGCGCCGATCATGATGTTCCTGCGGGACGAGCGGGTGCCGCTGCGGGTACGGGCCGCCCTCAACATCGAGGGTGGATTCAACGACGGCCTGATCTCGCCGCTGTTCGTCTTCTGCGTGGCCAACCTCGTCACCGCACAAGGCCATTCCTTCGCTGACCTGGTTCTGGATGCCTTCAAGGGCGCCGGCTACGCGGTGATCGCGGGTACGGTCGTGGCTCTCCCCGCCATCTGGCTGGTACGCCGGGCCTTCTCGGCGGGCTGGGCAAAAGCGGCCGATCTGCGCCTGGCCGGCCTGGCCCTCCCTTTCGTCGCCTACGCGGCCTCCGTGCTCATCGGCGGCAACGGTTTCGTCGCGGCGTTCGTCACCGGTCTGTGGTACGCGCGCACCGCGCACACCCTCGGCAAGCACCACCTCGACCTGGTGCACGACGCCACCTACTTGATGTCCCTCGCCGTGTGGTTCACCTTCGGCAAGCTCATCGCCGAGGTGTTCGAGAACGGCATCGACCTCGCGACCATCGGCTACGCCCTTGTCGCCCTCACCGTCGCCCGGATGGTGCCCGTGGTGGCGTCGCTCAAGGGCACCCCCTTCACCTGGCCCGAGCGCTGGGCCATCGGCTGGCTCGGCTCCCGGGGCGTCACCTCGATCGTCTTCGCGGTGCTCGCGTACACCCAGTTGCCCAGTTCCGACGCCGCGTTCGTGATCAAGGTGATGGGCGTGACCGTATTGATGAGCATCTTCCTGCACGGCATCACGGTCGAGCCGGTCGCCCGCTGGTTCGAGCGCCGTCCTCAGTCCGTGGCGGCGGTCGAGACGGAGCATCCATAGGCCAGGCAGCCCGGAAGCGGCGGTACCAGCGGCCGTCGGCTCCGGCGCACTCCCGGTGACACGTCAGCCGAGCGCGTCGATGCCGGGCGCGAAGGTGATGAGCAGGGGCAGGAGCGGAGCGCATGCCGCCGTGGCGGCGGCGAGGGCGCGCGTGCCGGTCCGCCGATCCCCGGGTGGTGGGCTCGGCGTGATGCGTGTCCCAATCCGCCTGGCAGACGCGGCGAAGAGAAGGCGATGTCGAATCGTATTCTACTTTGGATGCGGATCAACCGCCGTCGTCAAGGACTGGGAGGCATCGCTTGCGTTCGGACCAGAACCGGCTCCACGGCAGGTGGGGGCGTCGAGCTGCCGTGTTCGGGCTGTGGTACCTGCGGGTGGTCGCCGCGGTCGACGTGCTCGGAGCGGTGTGGGTGTCCTTCGGGGACGACATCCGGCGGCACGACACGGCAGACCTCTTCACGCCGTACCTGATCACGCCCGGCTACGCCTCCGGGGCCTTCGCGATCTTCCTGGCGGTGACCCTGCGCCGGCGCAAGCGGGCGGCCTGGATTCTGAACCTCGCGCTGTCGGGGCTCCTCGCGGCCGTCTTCGTGGCGGCACTGGCGCTCGCCCCGGAATTCCGGGACCACCCGCAGAACTGGATCTCGCTGGGGCTGACCGCGTTGTTCTCGGGTGCCCTGCTGGCCGGGCGCCGCGAGTTCTACGCCAAGGGCGACCGGTCGAATCCCCGGCGCGCGGCCCTGACCGCGGCCGGTGGCCTCCTGGTCACCTCGGTCCTGGCCGCGCTCCTGGTCACGATCGCCGACGAGGCACCCGCGCGGTCCTCGACCTTCGCCGACCGCTGGAGCTACGGCCTGCTGCGGGCGGTCTCCATGGATCCGGCGCAGGACGAGTTTCCCGGCATCTCCACCCCCGCCTGGGCCGACGCGCTGATCAACCTGGCGAGCGCCGCGGTGTTCGTGGCCGTGCTGTGGGCGGCGTTCCGCTCGGTGCGCGCCACGGACCCGATCACCGCCGCCGACGAGGAACGCCTGCGTGAACTGCTCGCCCGGCACGGGAACGCCGACTCCCTCGGCTACTTCGCGCTGCGCCGGGACAAGAGCGTGGTCTTCTCGCCCAGCGGAAAGGCCGCGGTGACCTATCGGGTGGTCGGCGGGGTGTCGCTGGCCTCGGCCGATCCGCTGGGCGACCCCGAGGCGTGGCCGGGCGCGATCGAGCGCTGGCTGACCGAGGCCCGCGCACACGGCTGGACGCCCGCGGTCATGGGGGCCGGCGAGCGGGGCGGCACCGTGTACGCGCGGCACGGCCTGGACGCGCTGGAACTGGGAGACGAGGCGATCGTCGAGACCGCCGACTTCACCCTGGAAGGCCGTGCCATGCGCGGCGTCCGGCAGGCGTACCACCGGATCCGCCGGGTCGGCTACACCGTGCGGATACGGCGCCACGCCGAGATTCCCGCCGAGGAGATGGCCGAACTGGTGCGGCTGGCCGACGACTGGCGCGACGGCGACACCGAGCGGGGCTTCTCCATGGCGCTCGGTCGGCTCGGCGATCTCGCCGACGGCGACTGCCTGATGCTCGAATGCACCGACGTCGACGGCCGGTTGCGGGCGCTGCTCAGCTTCGTCCCCTGGGGCGGGAAAGGGCTGTCGCTGGACCTGATGCGGCGGGACCGGGAGGCCGACAACGGACTGATCGAGTTCATGGTGCTGGACCTGATCCAGCGCGCGGACGAGGCCCGGATCACCCAACTGTCGCTCAACTTCGCCATGTTCCGGTCCGTCTTCGAGCGCGGCGCCCGGCTCGGCGCGGGCCCGGTCCTGCGGCTGTGGCGCTCCCTGCTCGCCTTCTTCTCCCGCTGGTGGCAGATCGAGTCGCTCTACCGCGCCAACGCGAAGTACCGGCCCATCTGGGAGCCGCGCTACATGCTGTTCGAGAAGAGCACCGACGTGGTGCGCATCGGGCTGGCCGCCGCCCGTGCCGAGGGCTTTCTGGAAGCGCCGGGACTGCCGAAGTGGTTGCACCGCAAGCAGTTGGAGCGCCGGCGCTGATGCCGGCCCCCTCACCACCGGACGCTCCGGTGCCGGGGAACCGCGGACATCGCCCACGACGGTGACCGGGCCATGCCACACGGGTGCCGGTACCCCTATGCTCAGGCCGCGCGGGCGCCGTGATCAAGGTGCGCGCGTTGCCCGTGCATGAACCGGCAGCCCTTTTCGGGCTTCACATGAAGGTGTGCTGTGCCTAGATTTCTACGGCTTCGTTTCGCTCATCTGATATCCGCTCTCGTGATGTCAGTGGTATCGGTTGTGGCCTTCGGGGTGCCGAGTCAGGCCACGACTCCGTTGGCCAACAACGCCGTCTTCAACAACCCCAACGACGCGACGGACAAGTACGCGCTTGAGAACTACTTGATCGGTCTGATCAACGGGGCCCCGGCAGGGTCCACGATCCGGATCGCCATCTACGCGTTCAATTCGCAGGCGTACTACGACGCTCTGGTCGATGCCTACCGGCGCGGCGTGAACGTCAAGATCGTCGCGGACGACTACATGCCGACGTCGAACGTCCAGAAGACGACCGCCGACCTGGCCGCGGTTCTGGGGTCCGACCCGGCTGCGCTCTCGTACGTTCTGCTGTGTCACGGCGGCTGCATAGAGCACGACACGGCCGGCGACATCATCAACCACGACAAGTTCTATCTGTTCACGAGCACGTCGGGCAGCTCCGACGTGCTGGTGCAGTCGTCGGCGAACATGATCTCCGCGACCTCGGGTGTGAACGGTGGCATCAACGCCTGGAACAACGCGCTGACCGTGGTCGACCAGCCGGACATCTACCAGGCCTACGTCGACCGTTTCACGGCGATGAAGGCGGCTCAGATGTCGGGGAAGGCCTCGAGTGTCGACTACACGACGGCGACCGGTACCAACGCCGTCACCGGCACCAGCGCGAAGGCGTACTTCTTCCCGCAGCAGGACCCCACCGAGGATGTCGTCCTCGGCATTCTGGGCAACATCGACTGCTCCACCGGGGGCAGTGTGCATCTGGCCATGTACGACCTCAAGGACGTGGCTGTCGCCCAGAAGCTGAAGAGCCTGGACGACGCGGGTTGCACCGTGCACGTGGTCTACACCGATCAGGGCACGTCCGACGACAACGCGCTCAACGCCCTGAGCACCTGCGGCCCGCACAGCGGTGTGGCCGTGTACCGGTTCGCCAAGACGGCTCCGCCGGCCGCGATGCTGCACTCGAAGTACCTTCTGGTGGACGCCGGTTACCTGGGCACGGCGTCGCAGATCGTCTGGACGGGGAGTGTCAACTACACCACCCAGTCTTTGCACGCCAATGACGAGGCGCTGCTGAAGTACAGCGGTACGCCGGCGGTCTTCGACGCGTACCAGTCGAACTACACCACGCTGGAGACGCTCGGTTCGTTCAGCCGGGCCGGGACCTGCTGATCGCCTGACCCGTCGGACTGTCGCCTGTCCCTCGTCAGGGCCGGCCGAGTTCCTCGCTCGGCCGGTCAGTGACCGAGCCGCCCCGGCCCACGAGCGAGAACCGCGGCATGGTCGCGGTCGGGACCGTACGAGCCGGCCCCGGGCGGGCGCGGTTGCGCGTTCAGTCGCCATGTGCGGCGGATGGCCTCCGGAGCGGCGCGTTCCCGCGGGGGAGCGCGGGTGGAAGGCTTGGGGCATGGCTTTGCGAGTGTGGCGGGTGTTCCGGAGTTCCTGGCGGCCGGGTCACGCGCCCCCGCTGGTGGTGATCCCCCTGGGGTTGATCGTCGCGGTCTGCGTGGTGGACGTGCTGGCTCCGCCATACGTTCACCTCGGGCCTCTGCTGGTGGCGGCACCGGCGATCACGGTGGCGTTCGCGGGCGCGCGCGTGACGGCGCTGATGGGGACGCTCGCCGTGGCGGCGCAGGTGGTGATCGGTGTGCTGAGAGAGAATTTGTCCTCCGGCAACATCCAGGCTCAGATCACCGCTCTGGTCGTGGTCTCGGCCGTCTGTGTCGGCATCTGCGTGGTGCGGGACCGGAGGGAGCGCCAGCTGCACCAGGTGCGGTCCGTCGCGGAGGCAGCGCAGAGTGTGCTGCTGCGGCCCTTGCCTGCCCGCACCGGTCCGCTGCGGATTTCCGGGCTGTACATCCCCGCCGAGGAAGAAGCCGATCTGGGCGGAGATCTGTACGCGGCGGCGCGGACCGACCATCGCAGCACCCGGCTCCTCATCGGTGACGTGCGCGGCAGCGGCCTGGCCGCGATCAGCAACGCCGCCCTGTTGCTCGGCGCCTTCCGCGCGGCCGCCCACCGGCAGGCCACCCTGCCCCGCCTCGCCGTGCACCTGGACGCCGCGTTCCGCTGGGACGCCAGTCAGTGGCGGCCACCCTCGGAGGAGGACGCCGACGAGGACTTCGCCACCGCGATCCTGCTGGACATCCCCGACGACGAGCCGGTGGTCCACCTCATCAACTGCGGCCACCCCCCGCCGCTGCTCCTGCGCGGCTCTCACGCCACCCCCCTTGCGTCGGAGGCGAGCCATCTGCCGATCGGGCTCGGCGGTGCCTTCGGCATGGCTGCCTATGAGGTGCAGACGTTCCCCTTCGATGTCGGCGACCGGCTTCTCCTCTATACGGACGGCGTCATCGAAGCGCGCGACAGCGGCGGACTCTTCTACCCGTTCAACGAACGGGCGCCCGTATGGGCCGAGGACGACCCCGACGAACTCCTGCGTGCCCTCCACGACGACCTGCTGGCCCACGTCCACGGACACCTCGACGACGATGCGGCCGCGGTCGTCATCCGCCGCATGGCCCTCTGATCCCCGCACGGCGGCGCACCTGCGAACGGTTCGGCGCCGCCTCCGCGCTCGCCGCCCCGCATTGCCACCCGGACGGCTACCGACCGCCGTCGTGGAGCCGGCCTCCGCTCAAGCGGGTTCACTCACCCGCACTGACACATGCCGGCTGCGCTGTATTTTCACGCCGGGCGACGCTCCCGGCTTCGGTGAGGACGGGGAGGCGGCGCCGAACGACGTGGGTTCGGTGCACCAGGACCGCCTGGGTGCGAACAGCGCTTGCGCTCCCGTGAGATCGAGCAACCTGTCGACCGCAGGGCTGACGGCCTCGATGATCACGGCCTTGCCCTGACGCACGGCCCGGTGCCGGAGTTCCAGAAGCACGTTGAGGCCGGCGCAGTCACAGAAGCTGACCCCGCTCAGGTCCAGCTCGAGACGGTGGGGCGAGGCGGTCAGGGCGTCGACCAGGCGGGCTCGGATCCGGTCGCCCGAGACGAGGTCGAGTTCACCTCGCACGGTCACCCGGTTCCGGTTGCCGCTCGACGCGAACGACGCAGTCGCCTGACCGGGCGGCAGCGATCTCGCGGCACCATCTCTCTCGGAGCAGGAAAGGTACGCCGCGAAGGGGGACCCAACCTGGTCCGAGGGCTGTTGCATGGCTTACTCCAAGTGCGTCGGTGCGACCGCCCCAACGTTGCCCCATGGAAACAACATGCGTCAAGTGATGCACGAAAGCGCGTACGTGTTTTTGGAACCGTGCATAGGTGCTCGGTAGAATCGGGCCATGGATGGGGTACCTGAGTCACACAGCGGGTGGACGTTCCTGACGAACCACGCTCGCGTCCTTGCGGCCATCGCGGACAACCAGAGCGCACGGGTTCGCGACATCGCTCTCCGCTGCCGCCTCACCGAGCGCGCCGTGCAGAAAATCATCGCTGACCTGGAGCAGGCCGGCTACCTCTCACACACGCGCCAGGGCCGTGGCAACATCTACGAGATCGACCCCGCCAAGGTCCTGCGCCACCCGACCGAAGCCGGTCAGGGCCTGACGGTGGCCTCGCTCCTCTCCCTGCTCAACCTGCAGGACCAGTCTCATCGGCAACCGATGCGCAGCGAGCCCGTATGACGCAGGCCGGCGCGCGCCGCAGATCGTGATCACGCTGGGGTCGAGGTGGACGAGGTTCTGCCGTGGCTGAGGGAGCAGGTCCAGTCGTTCGCCCTCCCCGGAGCCCCGCCCCGGGCCGCAGGTCAGCCGTGGTCCTTCCGGCCTGCCTTGTCCTGGACGCCGCCGGGGGCACCGGCCGGCTTCCGCGCGCCGCCGGGACCGGCGTGGGCGGGAGCATCCTTGGGCGCCTTCCTGACGTGGCCCGGCGCGCGGTGCCGGGGGCTGTCGCCGCCCTTCTTCGCAGCGGGTGACGTCCGGCGCGCGGCGGCAGGGGCCGCGGCTTCGGTCACGGCTGTCTCGGCGGCCGTAGCCGCGTCGCCGGTCGTGGCCGCGGTGGTCGTGGAGCGTGACGGCGCGGACGCCGAACCAGACTCGGGCCGCCGCGTGTTCGGGTCCGCGGCGGTCCTCGGCGCCTTGGCGGAGTCGGAGGGCGGCTGGGCCAGTTCGGAGGTGGGGGAGCCGGAGCCGACGCGTTCGTCGCTGTGCGCGCCGGTGCCCAGGGTCACGGCGAGGGTGGCTCCCAGAGCCGCCGAAAGCGCGGTCAGGGCGGTGCCGACCGCGACGCGGCGCCCGTGTCCCGTCCTGCCGGTCTGCCGTGCCCGGGCCCGGCTGTGCGTCTCGTCGTCCGCCCGCGCGGAGAGGGTGACGGGGGCCACCGAGGACAGCGCGGCGTCCGGTACGGCGCACAGAGCGGACAGCGCCGAGGCGCAGCTCGGGGCGTCGGGGCGCGTCGCCTCGTCCAGGGCCGTCATGGCGTGCAGGAGACGGACCAGACCGGGCGGTAGCGAGTCCGGGACGACGGGCGCCCGGTGCACGCGTGCCACAGCAGCTTCCAGCGGGGTCCCCGCGTACTCCAGCTCCCCTTTCAGGCATTCCAGCAGGACCAGGCCGAGGGCGTAGATGTCGGCGGCCGGCCGGACCTCCCTGCCCATCACCTGCTCCGGGGCGAGATAGGCAGCGGTTCCTATGAGGACGTCGGAAGCGGTGTGACGAGTGGCGTTCACCAGCCGGGCGATGCCGAAGTCCGCCAGGTGAGGAGCGCCGGAGGCGTCCAGCAGGACGTTCGACGGCTTGATGTCGCGGTGCACGATGCCGGCGTCGTGCACATGGGTGAGCGCCCGCGCGAGGGCGGCGCCCAGCTCGGCTACGCGCCGGGGGGACAGCGGCCCGCTCGCGAGGCACTCGCGCAACGTCCGCCCTGTGACCAGCTCCATGACGAGGTAGGCGCGATCCTGGTGCCGGCCGGCGTCGTAGACGGTCACCAGACCGGGGTGCTGAAGCCGCGCCAGAAGGACGGCCTCCTCGGCGAACCGCCGTTCCAGCTCCGGGTCGGCTCCCGCCCGGAAGAACTTGACGGCGACCCGCCGTCCGAGGCGGACGTCGACGCCCTCGTAGACGTCGGCGGCGCCTCCCCGGCCGATACCGGCGCCCAGCCGGTAACGGCCGCCCACGATCTCGGCGGACACCCTCTGCGTCGGCGGGAAGTCTGTTCGGGGGCCGTTCATTCGTCTCTCCGTTACTGTCACCGCGAGCAAAGCCGACAATCGACGCTGTGTGGCGCGGGTACCCGCTCCTGCGGCAGGCACCCCGGCCACTTCGGTGGACCGACGGCCGCGCCCTCGTGGTGACGTCGCACCCCTCGGACGTCCGGACGGAACGGAGTCCGCGGGGTCGGGTGACTGGTAACCCGTGATCGGGGAACCGGAAGAGATGCCCTGCCCCACAAGGGGAGGGCCGGGTCTGCCGACGCCCGGCTCCCTCACCGGAAGAAGGACCACGATGGCGCACGAAGACGACGGCGGGCAGGCCGTGCCGAACACCCCGGGCATGCGCTCCGACGGCGACGGCGTCACACGCCGCCGCCCCCTGCGCGAGCGGCACGTCGAGGAGACGGTCGAGATCGCGGTGCCGGTCCGCACGGCCTACAACCAGTGGACGCAGTTCAAGACGTTCCCGCGCTTCTCGACCGTGGTGCGCGACGTCGAGCAGGTCAGGCCCACCGTCACCGAGTGGACCATCGGCTACGGCCCCCTGCGTCACCGTTTCGCGGTCGAGATCGTGGAACAGGACCCGGACGCCTACCTGGCCTGGCGTGGCCTGGAGCAGCACCCCAGTCACGAGGGCGAGGTCGAGTTCCGGCCGACCAACTCCGGTGGCACCGCGATCACGGTCCGGATGCACCTCCGGCCGCAGGGGGCCGCGAAGGTCCTCACCCGCTCGTCCGGGGTCGTGTCGCTGGCCGCGCGACTGGTGCGCGCAGAACTGGTGAGCTTCAAGCACTTCATCGAAGGACTGGGTCAGGAGGGCGGTGCCTGGCGCGGCACCATCCGCAACGGCCGGGTCCAGCACGACTCCCCGGAACCGCCCAGGAGCCGTGTCGCCCAGTGGCCCGTCGGCTGACCGCGTACCGCACACGGCAAGAGAAAGGCCAAGCGATGCAGAACCCGCCCGGTGAGGAGCCGGAGACCTCCCTCTCCGTGACACCGCCCAAGAAGTGGGCGGCCGGGGTTCCCGCCGTCGTGCACGCGCTGGAGTACTCCCTGGAGCAGACCTCCCCGGGCAGGACGGGGGTCGACCTGCTCACCATGAACCAGGTGGGCGGGATCGACTGCCCCGGCTGCGCGTGGGCGGACCCCGCTCCGGGCCGGCGTCATCGCAACGAGTACTGCGAGAACGGCGCCAAGCACATCAACGACGACGCCACGACGCGCCGGGTCACCGCCGAATTCTTCCGCGAGCACAGCGTGTCCGATCTGGCCGCCCGCTCCGACATGTGGCTCAACCAGCAGGGCCGGCTCACCGAGCCGATGATCAAACGGCCCGGGTCGGACCACTACGAGCCCATCGGCTGGAACGACGCCCTGGGCGTCCTGGCGCGGGAACTGAAGGGGCTGGACTCGCCCGACGAGGCCGTCTTCTACACCTCCGGCCGGGCCAGCAACGAGGCCGCCTTCGTCTTCCAGCTCTTCGCCCGCGCCTTCGGCACCAACAACCTGCCCGACTGCAGCAACATGTGCCACGAGTCCAGCGGCTTCGCCCTGAACGAGACGCTGGGCGTCGGCAAGGGCACCGTGAGTCTCGACGACCTCCACCACGCGGACCTGATCTTCCTGGTGGGGCAGAATCCGGGCAGCAATCACCCGCGGCAGTTGTCGGCCCTGGAGGAGGCCAAGCGCAACGGCGGCCGCATCGTGGCGGTGAACCCGTTGCCGGAAGCGGGGCTGCGACGCTTCAAGAACCCGCAGAAGCCGCGTGGGGTGGTGGGGCGGGGCACCCAGATCGCCGACCGCTTCCTGCACATCAAGCCGGGCGGGGACCTCGCCCTCTTCCAGGCGCTGAACCGGCTGTTGCTGGAGGCGGAGGACGCGCGTCCCGGCACCGTCCTGGACCACGACTTCATCGACGCCCACACCTCCGGTTTCGAGGAGTTCGCCCGGCACGCCCGCACCGTCGACTGGGACGACGTGCACGCGGCGACGGGACTGACCCGCGAGGAGATCGAGAAGGTCCGCGACGACGTCCTGCGCAGCGAACGCGTCGTCGTGTGCTGGGCGATGGGCATCACCCAGCACAAGCACGGCGTATCCACCATCCGGGAGATCGTCAACTTCCTGATGCTGCGCGGCAATCTGGGGCGCGCCGGCACGGGCGCCTGCCCGGTGCGCGGCCACAGCAACGTCCAGGGCGACCGCACCATGGGCATCTGGGAGCAGATGCCGGACACCTTCCTGGACGCCCTTCAGAAGGAGTTCGGCTTCGATCCGCCGCGCCCGCACGGCTTGGACTCGGTGAACTCGATCAAGGCGATGCTGGAGGGCCGCGTCAAGGTCTTCCTCGCCCTGGCCGGGAACTTCGTGCGCGCGGCGCCCGACAGCGAGGTCACCGAGGAGGCGATGCGTTCGTGCCGGCTGACCGCCCACATCTCCACCAAGCTGAACCGCTCGCACACCGTCTGCGGCGACACCGCCCTGATCCTGCCGACGCTGGGGCGCACCGAGCGTGATGTCCAGGCCGACGGAGAGCAGTTCGTCACCGTCGAGAACTCCATGAGCCAGGTGCACACCACCCAGGGACGACTCGAACCGGCTTCGCGCGTGCTGCTGAGCGAGGTCGCCATCCTGTGCCGGCTCGCCCGGCTGAGCCTCGACGGCGAGGGGGACATCCCCTGGGCCAAGTTCGAGGGCGACTACCACACCATCCGCGACAGCATCTCCCGGATCGTGCCGGGCTTCCACGACTTCAACGCCCGGGTGACCCGTCCGGGAGGCTTCCAGCTACCCAACCCGGTCAACGAGGGCGTGTTCCGGACCGAGACCGGCAAGGCCCGGTTCACCTGCAACGAGCCGGTGGTGCCCCGGGCCCCCGAGGGTCACCTGCTGCTGCAGACCCTGCGCTCGCACGACCAGTGGAACACCGTCCCGTACACCAACAACGACCGCTACCGCGGCATCCACGGCAGCCGCCACGTGGTCCTCGTCAACCCGGCCGACCTCTCCGAACTCGGCCTCGCGCAGGGCGATCGGGTGGACCTGGTGAGCGTCTGGGAGGACGGCACCGAGCGCCGGGCCGAGAACTTCGAGGTCGTGTCCTACCCGGCGGCCAAGGGGTCGGCCGCCGCCTACTACCCGGAGACGAACGTCCTGGTGCCGCTCGACAGCGTCGCCGACGTGAGCAACCAGCCCACGTCGAAGGGCATCGTCGTCCGCCTCGAACCCACGGGCGACCGGTCCCGGCCGACGCCCGTCTGACCGCAACCGAGGACGGCCGTCCGCCGCAGTGGACCGTCGGGGAACCCCGCCTGCCCGACGGTCCCCTGCGGCGCCCGCTGCCTTCTGCTGGTCATTCCGGTGTCGTCGCGGGGATCTGGATGCCGATGAGGCAGGTGTCGTCGTCCGTGTCCGACTTGCTGTAGGTGAGCAGCCGGTCGAGGCGCTGCCCGAGGGCGCCTGCGGGGGTCTCGGCGGTGCGCAGCAGATGGGTCAGGGAGTCCTCCACGGCCGTGTCGCGGCGCTCGACGAGGCCGTCGGTGTACATGAGCAGCGTGTCACCGGGCTGTAGCTGAGTCTGTTCTTCCTGGTAGTTGGCGTCTGCCAGGGCGCCGAGCAACAGGCCCCCGGTCAGGGGCAGGGTGTCCGCCTGGTCGCCGCGGACGAGGACCGGGGGAAGGTGGCCGGCCCGGGCCCAGCGCATGACGCGGCTGGCCGGGTCGTACAGCGCGCACACCGCGGTCGCGGTGACGTGGTCGGTGAGGTGGTGGACGACGTTGTTGAGCCAGGACATCAGCTGGGCGGGGCCCGCGCCGGTCATGGCCAGGCCGCGCAGTGCGTTGCGCAGGACGACCATGCCGGTGGCGGCTTTGATGCCGTGCCCGGCGACGTCGCCCACGCTCAGCAGGACCTGGCCGGTGGGCAGGACGAGGGCGTCGTACCAGTCGCCGCCGACCATCGCTTCGGATTCGGCGGGCCGGTAGCGCACGGCGACCTCGAGGCCGGACACCTCGAGCGGGCCGTGGGCCGGGGGCATGATGGCGTGCTGCAACTGCAGGGCGAGGCGGTTGCGTTCGGCGGATTCCTGCTCGGTGTGGGCGAGCTGGTCGCGGGTGGCGGCCAGGGCCACTTCCGTCCAGTGCTGGGAGGAGATGTCCTGGTAGGCGCCTCGAAGGGCGGCAAGCCGGCCGTCGGAGGAGGTGACGGGTTCGGCCACGACCCGGATGTGCCGGGTGACGCCGTCGGACCGCTGCAGCCGGAACGCGACGCTGGCGGAGCGGCCGTGGTGCACGACGGCGCGCAGGAAGCGGCCGATGGCGACGGCGTCGTCCGGGTGGGCGTGGGCGGCCAGCTCGTGCAGGGACAGCGGTCCGGCGGCGGGCGACCGCCCGTAGAGGGCGAACAGCTCACCGTTCCAGGTGATGTCACCGGTGAGCAGGTCTTCCTCGAAGCCGCCGATCCGGCCGAGGCGTTGTGCGTGCTGCAGGATGCTCGCCAAGCGGGCGGTCTCGTCCTCGATGCGCCAGATCATCAGCAGGCTGTCGCCGTGACGGCTGACGCTGATGTCGGCGACCGTGCTCAGCGGCACCTGGTCGATGAGGGTGGGCAGCGTCATGCGCCGGGCCCGGAAGGGTTCCCCGGTGGCGTAGACCCTCTCCAGCTGTCCGAAGAGGTCGCTCGATCCGACGGTCAGGGGGTAGATCTGCAGCAGCAGCGCGCCGGCGAGGGCGCTGCGCGGCCGGCCGGCGGGGTCCTGGAACTGGCTGTTGGTGTGATGGATGCGGAAGTCGGCGAGCCGGCCCCCGGCGTCCAGATGGGGGGTCAGGACCAGAGCTGGATCGTGCAGCCCGTCGGCCAGGTGAATGAGTTCGGTGGCGGCCTCGTCGGGTGCGGAGGCGCCCGGCGGGTGGCCGTCGCCGACGGGGCGGGTCTCGAGGGTGTGGGCGCACAGGTCGGCCAGCGCCTCGAGTTGACGGCGGATGGCGGGGGGCTGCTCGGTGAGCGGCTGGGGCCAGCAGATCTCCAGCACTCCGCTGATGCGGCCGCCGGTGCCCGCGCACAGGGCGACACGCCCGCCGTCCGGGAAGTCGAGGTAGCCGATCGAGGGCACGTGCCCGCTGATGGAGGCGATGTGCACCAGGCCGCGGTCGGTCAGGGCGCGCCGGGCCACGGTGGCGACGCCGGGCGGCACATGGCGCCAGCGTTCGGCTTCGCCGTCGCTGAACCCGGCGTGGCCGCGCAGGGTGAGCGAGCCGTCCGGGCTCGCGCTCCACACGGCGACGGCCGCGGCGCCCAGCGGGGTCAGAGCGTGCTGCAGCAGCGACTCGGCGACGGCCTGGGTGTCGCCGGCGGCCAGGGCGCCGCTCTCCGCGGCCCGCAGCCGCACCGCCAGGGACGCGCGGTCGTCTTCGCCGGTGCCGTTGCCGCTGAGCTGGAGGAACTCCAGCGCGATCTGGGCCACCTGGTCGCGGGCGGCCTGGTTGATGATGTCGGCGGCCAGTTCGAGGTCGGACACGCCGGACTGTTCGGCGAGCTCCGCGAGTTGCCGTGCGGCCTGCACGGGCCCGCAGTGCAGCCGCTCGATCAGGATGCCCTTGGCCAGTTCGATCAGTGCGCGGCCATCCGCGGCGGCCCGAGCGGCCTGCACCTCCTCGTTCAGCCGTGCCACGGTCGCGGCCAGGCGGCCCACCACGACCTGGCCGGCTGCCTGCGCGGCCGGCTCCACCTCCCCGCCCGCCGACTCCGTCCGCTGCGGCTGGGCCGGGACCGGCACCGCGCCCTGCGACGGGGCCGCGGTGCCGGGCACGCGCTCATGCGGACGGGGCCCCTGCCGTGCGCCGTCGGCGAACGCGGCTTCCCCGGCGTCCTCGGCATACTCGGATGCGCTCATCGTGCCGACGACTCCTCGCAGGACCAGGCCCGTCGCGCCGGACGGCCAACGCGGCGACGGCCGACGGGCACGGACGCGCGGCAGGAGACGGGAAAGACCGGCATGGTGCTCACTGCTCCTTGAGCCAGCGCCGGATGCACGCCACGAGATCGTTGGCGTCCACGGGCTTGGTGACGTAATCGCTGGCGCCGGAGGCGAGGCTCTTGTCCCGGTCTCCCGGCATGGCCTTCGCGGTCACCGCGATGACCGGCAGGTCCACGTACTCGGGCATCTGCCGGATCTGGGAGGTCGCGGCGTAGCCGTCCATCTCCGGCATCATCACATCCATCAGGATCAGATCGATCTCGGGATGCGCCTTCAGGCACTCGATCCCCTTGCGGCCGTCCTCGGCGTGCAGGACACGCATACCGTGCAGTTCCAGGATCCCGGTGATGGCGTAGAGGTTGCGCGCGTCGTCGTCGACGACCAGCACGGTGCAGCCCTGCAAGTGCTCGTCGACGGTGTCGAGCCTGGGCTGCCGGCTCTCCTCGCCGCGTACCAGCGCCACCACGTCTCCCGGCTGCTCGGCCGACAGATGCAGCGCGATGCGCTCGCGCAGTTCGTCCAGGCTGCCCAGGACTTCCAGCGGACGCCCGGCCGCCCGGGCCCGAAGAGCCTGCTCCCGGTCCGCGCCGAGCTGACGGCTGCTGTGCGCCAGCACGGGCACGTGCCGCAGTGCCTCGTCACCGTCCATCGCGTCCAGGAAGGCCCCTGCCTGGCCCTCCGCCATGTCCAGCTCCAGCACGACGCAGTGGAAGGGTTCGGCCGCCAGTGCGGCGGCGGCTTCCTGGGCTCCGACCGTCGTGATCACCTCGACGTTGCCATGGCGATCGGACGCTCCAGGGCTTCCCTCGAGTCCGACCGCGCTCTCGGCGACCAGCGACAGCAGGCCGCGCTGGCGCTCTTCGATCACCAGCAGCCGACGCGGCTGCGCCTGCCCCGGAGCCTGTTCCGCGGGGGCGGACAGCTCCCGGTTCCCCGACAGCGCACCGGTCAGCTCCCCGGGGGCCGGCATGCCCTGCTCGTCGGCCGTGGCCTGGTCGAGCAAGTCGGCGCGTGCGGCCGGCAGGTACAGCGTGAAGGTGCTGCCCCGGCCGAGCGTGCTCCGGGCGGTGAGAGCGCCGCCCAGGAGATGGGCGATCTCGCGGCTGATGGACAGTCCCAGCCCGGTGCCCCCGTACTTGCGGCTGGTGGTCCCGTCCGCCTGCTGGAACGCGCCGAAGATCGTCTCCAGGTGCTGGGCGGCGATGCCGATCCCGGTGTCCTTGACCCGGAAGGCCACCACCGGTCCGTCCCGGTGCACACCGGCGGGTACCTCGTCCTCGCCGGCCGGCTCTATGCACAGCTCGATGCCCCCGCGCTCGGTGAACTTGATCGCGTTGGAGATCAGGTTGCGCAGCACCTGCCGCAGCCGGGCGTCGTCGGTGACCAGATCCGAGGGCACCCGGGAGGCGGAGGCGATGGCGAAGGACAGGCCCTTCTGTGTGGTCATCGGGCGGAACGTCGCCTCGATGTAGTCCAGCAGCCCGCGCAGCGGGACCTGCTCGAGGTTGATGTCCATCTTTCCGGCCTCGACCTTGGACAGGTCCAGGATGTCGTTGATCAGCTGAAGCAGGTCGGAGCCGGCCGAGTGGATGATGCCCGCGTACTCCACCTGCTTCGGCGTCAGGTTGCGCGAGGGGTTCTGGGCCAGCAGCTGGGCCAGGATGAGCAGGCTGTTGAGCGGGGTGCGCAGCTCGTGGCTCATGTTGGCCAGGAACTCCGACTTGTACTTCGACGCCAGGGACAACTGCTGGGCGCGGTCCTCCAGCTCCTGGCGGGCCTGCTCGATCTGGAGATTCTTGCCTTCGATGTCGCGGTTCTGCGAGGCCAGAAGCTGGGCCTTGTCCTCCAGCTCCGCGTTGGAGCGCTGCAGTTCCTCCTGCTGCACCTGCAGTTCCTCGGAGCGGGCCTGCAGTTCTCCGGTCAGCCGCTGGGATTCCTCGAGCAGTTCATCGGTGCGGGCGTTGGCGAGGATGGTGTTGACGTTCACACCGAGCGCTTCCGCGAGCCGTTCGAGGAAGTCGCGGTGGATGGAGGTGAAGGGGGTGAAGGACGCCAGTTCGATCACGCCGAGCACCTGGTCCTCCACCGCGATGGGCAGCACGATCAGGCCGCCCGGAGTGGCCTTGCCCAGTCCGCTGGAGATGCCGATGTACTCGCCGGGCACCCCTTCGGCGGTGATGACGCGGCGGCTGCGGGCCGCCTGGCCCACCAGCGACTCACCCAGCGTGAACCGGTCGTGGCCGTCGATGCCGGCGGGCCGGCCGTAGGAGCCCACGAGCCTGAGTTCCGTACCGCCCGGGGCGTCCTCGGCCAGGTAGAACGCGCCGTACTGCGCCGACACCAGCGGGGTGAGGTCCTCCATGACCAGCTCGGCCACCACCGACAGGTCGCGGTGGCCCTGCATCAGGCCGGAGATGTGCGCGAGGCTGGACTTGAGCCAGTCCTGCTCCTGGTTGGCCTGGGTCGTCTCCCTGAGGGACCCGACCATGGCGTTGATGTTGTCCTTGAGTTCGGCGACCTCGCCGGAGGCTTCCACGGTGATCGAGCGGGTCAGGTCGCCCTCGGCGACCGCGCTGGCCACCTCCGCGATCGCCCGCACCTGGCTGGTCAGGTTCCCGGCGAGTTCGTTGACGTTCTCCGTCAGCCGCTTCCACGTGCCCGAGACGCCCTCGACCTCCGCCTGACCGCCGAGGCGGCCCTCGCTGCCCACTTCACGGGCCACCCGGGTGACCTCGGCGGCGAACGAGGAGAGCTGATCCACCATCGTGTTGATGGTGGTCTTCAGTTCCAGGATCTCCCCGCGCGCGTCGACGTCGATCTTCTTGGACAGGTCGCCGTTGGCGACCGCGGTCGTCACCTGGGCGATGTTGCGGACCTGGCCGGTGAGGTTGTTCGCCATCGAGTTGACGTTGTCGGTCAGGTTCTTCCAGGTCCCTGCGACGTGCGGCACCCTCGCCTGGCCGCCGAGGCGGCCCTCGGTGCCGACCTCACGGGCCACCCGGGTGACCTCGTCGGCGAACGCGGAGAGCGTGTCGACCATGGTGTTGATGACGTCGGCGAGGGCTGCGACCTCGCCCTTGGCCTCGACGGTGATCTTCTGGGACAGGTCGCCCTTGGCCACCGCGGTGGCGACCTGGGCGATGGAGCGGACCTGCCCGGTCAGGTTGGAGGCCATGACGTTGACGTTGTCGGTCAGGTCCTTCCAGGTACCCGACACGCCACGTACGGTCGCCTGCCCGCCGAGGTTTCCTTCCGTGCCCACTTCGCGGGCCACGCGGGTGACCTCGTCGGCGAACGCCGACAGCTGGTCGACCATCGTGTTGATGGTCTCCTTCAGCTGCAGAATCTCACCCCGGGCATCCACCCGGATCTTCTGCGACAGATCTCCCTGGGCGACCGCGGTGGTGACGTCGGCGATGGAGCGGACCTGCGCGGTCAGGTTGTCGGCCATGACGTTGACGGACTCGGTGAGGTCCTTCCACGTACCCGAGACGCCCTTGACGTCCGCCTGGCCGCCGAGGCGGCCCTCGGTGCCGACCTCGCGGGCCACGCGGGTGACCTCGTCGGCGAACGCCGACAGCTGGTCCACCATCGTGTTGATGGTGTCCTTCAGCTGCAGAATCTCGCCCTTGGCCTCGACGGTGATCTTCTGCGACAGGTCGCCCTTGGCCACGGCGGTGGCCACCTGGGCGATGGAGCGGACCTGGTTGGTGAGGTTGCCGGCCATGAAGTTGACCGAGTCGGTCAGATCCCGCCAGGTTCCCGAGACGCCCTTGACGTCCGCCTGGCCGCCGAGGCGGCCCTCGGTGCCGACCTCGCGGGCCACGCGGGTGACCTCGTCGGCGAACGCCGACAGTTGATCGACCATCGTGTTGATGGTGTCCTTCAGCTGCAGAATCTCACCCCGGGCATCCACGGTGATCTTCTGCGAGAGGTCGCCCTTGGCGACGGCGGTGGTCACCTGCGCGATGTTGCGGACCTGGTCGGTGAGGTTCCCGGCCATGAAGTTCACCGAGTCGGTCAGATCCCGCCACACGCCGCCCACGCCCGGCACCTGAGCCTGCCCGCCCAGCCGGCCCTCGCTGCCCACTTCGCGGGCCACGCGGGTGACCTCGTCGGCGAACGAGGAGAGCTGGTCGACCATCGTGTTGACGGTCTCCTTCAGCTCCAGGATCTCCCCGCGCGCATCGACGTCGATCTTCTGCGACAGATCTCCCTGGGCGACCGCGGTGGCCACCTGTGCGATGTCCCGCACCTGGGTCGCGAGGTTGCCCGCCATCGCGTTGACGGAGTCGGTCAGGTCCGCCCAGGTGCCCGAGACTCCCGGAACCTCGGCCTGGCCGCCCAGGGTGCCCTCGGTGCCCACCTCGCGGGCCACCCGGGTGACCTCCGAGGTGAACAGGGACAGCTGGTCGACCATGCCGTTGAACACGGTGGCTATCTCGCCCATGAGACCGTCGGCCTCATCGGGCAGCCGGGTGCCGAAGTCACCGTCGCGCACCGCCGTCAGCCCCGCCAGCAACTGGCGCAGCTCCGGCTCCGCCACCTTCCCGCCAGCCCGCGCCGACCTGGAGCGGGGCACGGGGCGCGACGCCTCAACCGACGCCTCAGGCATGATCCATCCTCATTCCACCTGGCAGCAGGACGCCGGAGCGACCCGTCAGACGACCGGCCCCGCGGTCTCTTCACCACCGGGCCCCACATCCCCGAGAACCATTTACATGGGGAAAGTATTTAGTACGGCATTCAGCGCCCGCGCGGCAAGTGGACGCAGCCCCTGCAGCGACCGTGCCCTGTACACCTAAGGGGCAAGCCGTTCTTGATCCTGGGCAAAGCGGGCATAAGCTGTCCGGTCTCCCTCAGGGAGTGATCAGGCACACAAGTGGCCATCGGCGACAGCGCACTTGTCGTCCCGCTCCAAGGCGCAGCGCCAAGGCCCCGGTCGGGGGTGGCGGTGAGCAGTGCTACGGGCCGGAAGCAGGTCATCCTGGCCGCGGAGGGGGTGTGGTTGACTGGCTGGGCCAAGGGGCTGTGCGGGCGCATCACCGACGGTTCCGTCCGACCGAATGAGTCCCGCGCACCGGGGGCACGGGCGCGGGGAGCGGCGGACGACGGTTGCCGGTCAATTCCGTCCGCCGGCTCGCAGTCTCTGATTTCGGAGTTGCACCACATGGACGAGAAGGCAGGCCGGCCGCACACCTCGCACGGCGTCCATACGCTGCGTACGGCTCTGGAACGCCTCGAAGCACGATGGGAGCGGCAGCAGCGCTCGGCGCCCCTCGTCTCCTCCTCACAACTGCGCCTCCTGTACGCGCTCGAAACCGCGGCGGGAAGCAACCTGCGTGAGCTGTGCGCGGCGCTCGGCTCCGCGGCTCCCGCGGTCAGTCGCCTGTGTGCCCGGCTTGAGGCGATGGGCCTGGTCAGGCGGGCCTACAGCGCCAGGAGCCGCAGGGAGATCGAGTTGCATCTGACCGCCCGCGCCACGGCCTGTCTCCGGGAGCTGCGGGAGGAAAGAGAGCATTTCCTGGCCACCGTGCTCGACTCGATGCCAGACGGCGATCGCGCCGCGCTGCTCAAAGGAATGGACGGCCTGCGCCGGGCACTGGACCCTCCCGGACCGGGGCTCACGGAGAATTCCGTGAGCCGCTCGGCGTGAGCGGATTGTTCGGCTGAAGTTCCGCTGTCGCCGTACGGGTGGGGATGGCCAAGAGCGGGTCATGTTCGGCCATATCGCTTGTCGTTGGATGTGTCGCGGGCACACTGGTGCACAGGGGAGGGAGAACCCTCAGGCCGGAAACGGTTCAGGGTTCAGTGCTGCCCGCGCAGCGGAACGTGCGCGAGGCCGAGCAGGGGGAAGCACGTGACGCAACCGTGGTCCGGGCAACGGGACCTGAGGGCTCCGTTCGCCGCGAAGGGCGGGCGGTCGCCGGTGGTGGTGATCGGGGCCGGCCCCTACGGGCTGTCGGTGGCCGCGCATCTGCGTGCCCAGGGGGTGGCGGTGCGGGTGTTCGGGGAGGTGATGGGGAGTTGGCGGCACGCGATGGCCACCGGGATGTTCCTGAAGTCGACTCCGGACGCCACCGATCTGTCGGCGCCGGCGGCGGGCGCAAGGCTGGCGGACTACTGCCGTGCGCGGGGCCAGGACGAGCTGACCGAGCTGACGCCGATCCCGTGCACCACCTTCGTGGCCTACGGGCAGTGGTTCGCCGACCGCTACGTCGGTGAGGTGGAGCAGTCGCGGATCACCTCGGTGCAGCGCGGCCCCGCGGGCTTCGTCGTGCAGGTCGAGGGCGGGGAGGAGTTCGCCGCTCAGGCGGTGGTGGTGGCCACCGGGCTGTCGGGATTGGCCTACGTACCGGAGCAGTTCAGGGCGCTGACACCGAGCGGCCCGCATCCGGACGGTCTGGTGTCGCACACCAGCCAGCACCAGGACCTGACCCGGTACGCCGGGCAGCGGGTGGCGGTGATCGGTGGTGGCCAGTCGGCACTGGAAAGTGCCGCGCTGCTGCACGAAGCCCGCGCGATTCCCACCGTCCTGGTCCGCGAGAGCCGGGTGCTGTGGGGCGAACTGCCCGAGCTGAACAGGCCGTTGTCCCGCCGAGTGGTGCGGCCGTCGGCGGCGCTGGGAACGGGCTGGAGTCTGCTGGCGGTCAGCCGGGCGCCGGGAGCGGTGCGCCGGCTCCCGGCGGCCGCCCGTATGTATCTGTTCCGTCGAGCGCTCGGCCCCTCCGGCGGCTGGTGGCTCCGTGAGCGGGTCGAGGGCATCGTGCCGGTGCGTACCGGTTGCTCGGTCGACGGGGCGGAGGCCGACCGGAGCGGCGGCGCCCTGCTGCGACTCTCCGGTCCGGGACCGGGTGCGCTGAGCGTGGATCATGTGCTGGCCGCCACCGGCTACCGGCTCGATCTGGAGAAGCTTCCCTTCCTCGCCGCCTCCTTGCGGCGAGAGGTGCGGCGGGCCGGAGGCAGCGCGGCCCCGCACCTGTCCGCCGCCTTCGAGTCCAGCGTGCCCGGTCTGTACTTCACCGGCTCGCTGACCGCGCCGTGTTTCGGCCCGGTGATGCGCTTCGTGGCCGGCACCGCCTTTGCCGCCACCCGCATCAGCCGGCATCTCACCCGCGGCGCCCCGCGTCCTTGAGCGCGGCGTTCCCGGGGCCACGCGCCTCAGGCGGAGGGCGCTCCGCGCAGCGCCCGGCGGACGGCGTACACGACAGCGCCCGCGACCACGACCGAGGCGCCCGCGATCACTGAACCGGCGGGCAGGGCGAAGGCGAGCACGAGGCACCCCAGCAGCCCGGTGGCGGGAACGACCCGTGCCGGGCGCCCCTCCTGCCGGGAGAGGGTGAGCGCGGAGGCGTTGGCGACGGCGTAGTAGACCAGCACGCCGAACGAGGAGAAGCCGATCGCGCCGCGCACGTCCGTGAACGCGACCAGGAGGACGACGACCGTCCCCACCAGCAACTCGGCCCGGTGCGGCACCTTGAACCGCGGGTGCACGGCGGACAGCCGGCGCGGCAGGTGACCGTCGCGGGCCATCGCCAGCGTGGTCCGCGACACCCCCAGGATCAGCGCCAGCAGTGAGCCGAGCGCCGCCACGGCGGCTCCCAGCCGTACCACCGGCACCAGCCAGTCGGCTCCTGCCTCCCGTGCGACGTCCGACAGCGGTGCCGCGGTCGTCCCCAGCCGGCCGGGACCGAGGACCAGCAGCCCGCTGACCGCCACCAGGGCGTAGACGACGAGCGTGATCGCCAGAGCTACCGGGATCGCGCGCGGGATGGTGCGCGCCGGGTCCCGCACCTCATCGCCCAGCGTGGCGATCCGGGCGTACCCCGCGAACGCGAAGAAGAGCAGACCGCCGGCCTGCAGCACCCCGTCCCACGACGCGTCGGCCCCGACATCCAGACGGGTGGCGTCCACCGCCCCCGACACGAACGACGTGACCACGATCGCCGTGAGCACCGCCAGCACGACCGCGACGATGACCCGGGTCAGCCACGCGGTCTTCTGCACCCCCGCGTAGTTCACCGCCGTCAGCGTCACCACCGCCGCGATCGCCACCGTATGCGCCTGTCCCGGCCACACGTACGCGCCGACAGTGAGCGCCATCGCCGCGCACGAGGCCGTCTTGCCGACGACGAAGCACCAGCCGGCCAGGTACCCCCAGAACTCACCGAGGCGCTCCCGTCCGTAGACGTAGGTGCCGCCCGACACCGGATACCGGGCCGCGAGGCGGGCCGACGACGTGGCGTTGCAGTAGGCGACCACCGCCGCGAGCGCCAGTCCGGCCAGCAGCGCCGAACCAGCGGCCCGCGCCGCGGGAGCCAGCGCCGCGAACACCCCGGCGCCGATCATCGACCCCAGGCCGACAACCACCGCGTCCCGCACATCCAGGCTCCGGACCAGCTCACCCGGCGCCGCAGTCGGTCGTGATCTCGCCCTCACGGCCATGCCTCTCCCTACGATTACGAGCCCCGACATCGAAGCACGAGGGCAAGGGGGGACACAGCACGAGAAGGACACCGCCTCGTGAACAGATGGCTGAGCGCATCTGTCGCCGGCTCGCAGACGTGCACTCCCGGATCCCGGGCCGCAGGCTGGAGGAATGACCAGCACTCGCGTGATCGTCGGCCCCCCGGACCCCGAGACCGGCCGCAAGGTGCAGATCGGCGATCGGGTCGTCGGGCACGCGTTCGCCGTACGGGACGTGGCCGCCTTCCTGCAGGAGGCGGGGCTCTACGACTGGGACGACCTGGACGTGGTCCGCTCGGAGCTGATCGAGTGGCGCGGGGGCGGACCGGAGGACTGGTAGCCGGTAGGGCGTCCGCTGGAGATCGGCGAAGGCGAGCTGTTCGTTCAGCCGTCCCAGACCCACTCGGCCACCTCGGGCATGTCGGCCCCGTGCGCCCGGATCCACGCCGCGTGGCGGGTGCGCTCGTCGGCCATCGCCTGGCGCACGGCGGCGGCACGGACCGCGAGACCCGGTACCCGGTCGATGGCGTCCATGACGAGCCGGTAACGGTCGAGGTCGTTCCGGACGACCATGTCGAACGGCGTGGTCGTGGTGCCCGACTCCTTGTAGCCCCGCACATGCAGGTTGGCGTGGCCGGTGCGCCGGTAGGCGAGACGGTGCACGAGCCACGGGTAGCCGTGGTAGGCGAAGATCACCGGCTTGTCCGTCGTGAACAGACCGTCGTACTCGAAGTCCGTCATGCCGTGCGGGTGCTCCTCGTGGGGGAGGAGCCTGGTCATGTCGACCACGTTCACCACCCGCACCCGCAGCTCGGGCAGATGGCGGCGCAACAGCTGGGCGGCGGCCAGCACTTCGAGGGTGGGCACGTCACCGGCGCAGGCCAGCACCACGTCCGGCTCGCCCCCGTTCTCGGAGCCGGCCCATTCCCAGATGCCCGCGCCGCGGGCGCAGTGGACGCGCGCCTCGTCCATGCTCAGCCAGTCGAAGCAGGGCTGCTTGCCCGCCACGACCACGTTCACGTAGTCCCGGCTGCGCAGCACGTGATCGGTCACCGCCAACAGGGTGTTGGCGTCCGGCGGGAGGTAGACGCGGACCACGGCGGGGCTCTTGTTGAGGACGTGGTCGACGAAACCGGGGTCCTGGTGGGAGAAGCCGTTGTGGTCCTGACGCCAGACGTGTGACGTCAGCAGATAGTTGAGGGAAGGGACGGGCGCGCGCCACGGCAGATCGCGGGCGGTCTTCAGCCACTTGATGTGCTGGCCGACCATCGAGTCGACGATGTGCACGAAGGCTTCGTAGCAGGAGAACAGGCCGTGCCGGCCGGTGAGCACATAGCCCTCCAGCCAGCCCTGGCAGAGGTGTTCGGAGAGCACCTCCATCACCCGGCCGTGCCGCTCCAGATGCTCGTCGACCGGCAGGACCGCCGCCTGCCAGGCCTTGCCGGTGACGTCGTAGACGGCCTCGAGCCGGTTGGACGCGGTCTCGTCCGGGCCCACCAGCCGGAAGTCCCGGCGGGTGCGGGTGTCCTTCATGACCTGCCGCAGCAGGGTGCCGACGACACGGGTCGGCTCGTGCAGGGTGGCGCCCGGCTTGTCGACGGGTACGGCGATCGCGTCCAGGTCGGGCAGGGGCAGCTCGCGGGTCAGCAGACCGCCGTTCGCGTGCGGAGTGGCGCCCAGGCGCCTCTCGTCCGCCGGTACGCAGGACAGGACCTCCGGCGCGGGACGACCGTCGGCACCGAACAACTCCTCGGGCCGGTACGAGCGCATCCAGCGCTCCAACTGGGCCAGGTGCTCGGGGTTGTCGCGTACACCGGCGAGCGGCACCTGATGGGACCGCCAGGTGCCCTCGACCGGAAGACCGTCGACCTCGGCCGGACCGGTCCAGCCCTTGGGGGTGCGCAGCACGATCACCGGCCAGTGCGGGCGCTCGGTGACGCCCTCACCGCGCGCGGACGCCTGGACGAGGGAGATGCGGTCCAGCGCATCGTCCATGGCCGCCGCCACGGCGCGGTGCACTTCGGCCGGATCGTCGCCGCTCACGTGAAGGGGCTCGTACCCGTACCCGCGCAGCAGCGCGTCGAGCTCCGGCTCGGGCAGGCGGGACAGCACGGTCGGATTGGCGATCTTGTACCCGTTGAGGTGCAGGACCGGCAGGACCGCGCCGTCGTGCACCGGGTCGAGGAACTTGTCGGAATGCCAGGACGCGGCGAGCGGGCCCGTCTCCGCCTCGCCGTCCCCGATGACGCAGGCCACCACGAGCCCCGGGTTGTCGAAGGCGGCGCCGTAGGCGTGGGCCAGGGAGTAGCCGAGCTCGCCGCCCTCGTGGATCGAGCCGGGCGTCTCCGGCGCCACATGGCTGGGTACGCCACCGGGGAAGGAGAACTGCCGGAACAGCCGCGCCATGCCCTCCGCGTCCCGCGGCACGTCCGGGTACGTCTCGCTGTAGCTGCCGTCCAGCCAGGAGCCGGCCAGGACGGCCGGCCCTCCGTGCCCCGGCCCCCAGACGCACAGCGCGTGCAGACCGCGGTTCCTGATCACTCGGTTCAGGTGCGTGTACACCAGGTTGAGTCCCGGAGACGTGCCCCAGTGGCCGAGCAGCCGCGGCTTGATGTGCTCCGGCCGCAGCGGCTCGGTGAGCAGGGCGTTGTCCATCAGATAGATCTGGCCCACGGCCAGGTAGTTGGCGGCGCGCCAGTGCGCGTCCAGACTGCGCAGCTCCTCGTCGGTGAGAGCGGTCGCGGCGGTGTGGTCGTCCTTCGGCATCGCATCTCCGGATTCGTCATCCATGGACGGACAGTGTGCCGGGAAGGTCGGGAAAGTTCCGGTATGACGGCCACTGCCGGCGGCGAACGGCCCTTCTGTCGCGTCGTTCGGCACGGTGGTCACCCGCGTGCGACGGCGCGGACGGCCGGTCCTCTCCATCGGCTCTGATCCCAGCGTGCGCGCCGCCCGGGTCCTCCACCACGGGACACTCGGCCCCGAGCCGGGACCTTCGGCCCGCACACGTCCGGCGCGGCGCCCGTGGGGGAGCGGGGCTCCGCCTTCGTCAGAGCGCCCGCAGCGAGGTGAGCGTGGCTTCCAGGTCGGCCGCCCGCGGCCGGTTGTGCGGCAGCTTGCCCAGCATGACCGCCATGCCGCAGGTGTCGGTGAGCGCGGAGAAGACCAGCCCACCCGCGACACCGGCCGGCAGCAACTGGAACGCGGGGTGGACCAGCAGTCCGAGGGCCAGCCCCAGCAGGACGAGCAGGCCCGCGCTGAGGCGCACTTGCCGCTCCATGCTCCATCCGCCCCGGTTCCGGTGAGCCGGAGGCCGGTGCAGTTCGTGTCCGGCGGCGGCCCACGCGCTCGTACCGCCCCGGAGGCCGGCCGCCGGAATGCCGTGACCGTTCAGGAGCCTGCTCGCGCTCTCCGAGCGGGCGCCGGAGGCGCACACGACGAGTACGCCGCCCCGGGCGGAGGCGTGCCGGAGCTCCGGCAGAGCGTTGCCGAGCCGGTCCAGCGGGATGTTGAGGGCAGTGGGCAGATGGCCGCCGGCGTACTCGCCGGGGGAGCGCACGTCGATGACCGTGAACTCGGTCAGGTGGGCACGGACATGGTCGACGCCGTGCGTGACGGGGGTGGGGTGGCTGGACATGGCAGGTGTGTTCCTTTGCTGGTCGTCCACGGCCCGGGCCGGGCCGTAGAGTACCCCTAGGGGTATTTTCCGAGGAGTGACAGTGGAGCTGGATCTTGAGGGTGCGACCCTGCGGGCCGTGCTGAACCGGCTGCGGCGGGCGCAGGGGCAGATCACCGGCGTGATCCGGATGATCGAGGAAGGCCGCGACTGCGAGGAGGTCGTCACGCAGCTGGCCGCCGCGTCCAGGGCGCTCGACCGGGCCGGGTTCGCGATCATCGCCACCGGCCTTCAGCAGTGTGTCGCCGACATCGAGTCCGGCCGCAAGAGCGGTGAGGACACCGAGGCGATGCGTGCGCGGCTGGAGAAGTTGTTCCTGTCGCTGGCGTGATGGCCGCCCCCGAGCGGCTCGGCGGGGGTGCGCCGTCTGTCAGACCACGGCGTCGCCCAGCATGAACGCGGCGACCGCGAGCAGGACCAGAGCGAAAACCCGCTGCAGGGACGGCCCGGACAGGCGGGCCGAGAGGCGCTTGCCGTCCCACGCGCCCAGGATCGCGGCCCCGGCGAACGGTCCTACGACGCCCCAGTCCAGGCGATCGACGGTCCCGGCGCGCAGCGACAGAGCGCCCAGCGAGTTGACGGTGATCACCAGCAGACTGGTGCCCACCGCAGCCCGCATCCGCATCCCGACGACGCCGACCAGTGCGGGGACCGCGAGGAAACCGCCGCCGACACCGAGGAGACCGGTGACGGCGCCCAGGCCGGCGCCCGTGCCCGCCGCCCGGCCACGTCGTGGCTGCCCCGCCCGGGGCGCGGACGCGCGGGGACGGAGCATGCGTATCGACGCGGCCGCCGCCACCCCGGCGAACGCCACCGTGAGGACGGCCGGTGGCAGACGTCCGGCGAGTGCGCCGGCCAGCATCGCCGGCCCGACACCCACCGCGGCGAACAGCAGCCCCGTACGCCACTGGACGTGCCCCTCGCGGGCGTGCGCCGACAGTGCCGTGGCCGAGGTGACGGTGACGATGACGAGGCTCGCGGTGGTGGCCGCGACGGGGGTGAAGCCGAGCAGGTAGATCAGGGCGGGCACGGTCAGGACGCTGCCGCCGCCACCGAGTGCGCCGAGCGTGAGCCCTATGACGCCGCCCGCGACGAGGGCCAGGACCAGGTTGATCACGCGACGGTTCCGTTCCGGCCCTCGGAGGCGGCGACCGGAAGTCCCGCGGCCGCCCGTTCCCGTAGGCCGTCCCTGACGTCGACGGCCTCCGCGCCCGGGGTCACGGCGCTCGGAGCGCTTCCCGCCTGCCCTTCGTGGTTCTCGCGCGCGCCGTCCCGGCTCTTCACCGGTCCTTCCCGTTCTGTCCGGGGGGCCGGGTGCGGTGTCGGGCGCCCGCCGCACTCAGCAGGCGCGCACATCGAGCCCCGCCCTCTCCGCCGCGGCGAAGGCGTCGTCGACGGCGACGACATCGCGGCCCGCGGCGTCCAGCAGGGAGGCGGCGATGGCGGCCCGCATGCCACCGGCGCAGTGCACCCAGACCTGGCCCGGCGGGATGTCCCGAAGGCGGTCGCGCAGGGTGTGCAGCGGGAAGTGGACCGATCCCGCGACGAAGCCGGCGCACCGTTCGGAGGCCCGGCGCACGTCCAGCACCACGGTGCCTTCCCCGGCGTGTTCCGCCAGGTCGGCGAAGGTGGCCCGGGGGAACGAGGCCAGGGGCTGACCCTCACGGACCCACTGGTCCGGGCGTCCCGTGGCACCGGCGGACGGGCGGTCGACACCCACGCGGACCAGCTCACGCTGCGCCGCGGCCAACTGCCCGGCCGTCGCGGCGAGCAGGGTCACCGGCCTGCCCCACGGAAGCAGCCACGCCAGGTAGGTGGCGAGCTGTCCCTCGGCCTCGAAGTTGAGCGAGCCGGCCACGTGGCCCTCGGCGAACGCCAGCCGGCTGCGCAGGTCCACCACCCACTCACCCGCCGCCAGCCGGGCGGCGATCTCGTCCGCGTCCGCCACGGCAGGCGGAGTCAGATCGACCGGTGCGGGCCCGGCCGCGTTCGCGGGCCCCATGTACGCGTAGTAGGCGGGGACGTCGTCCAGTCCCGCCAGCAGGCCGGCCACGAAGGCGTCGACGTCCAGGGTGAGTGCCTCGTTGGCCGCCTTCTCCCTGCCGATCGTCGTCCCCTGCTCACCCGTCTCCTGGGAGGACGAGCAGAAGCTGCCGAACCCGTGCGTGGGCAGCACTGTGGTGGCGTCCGGCAGCTCGGCGGCCAGCCGGC